>JBGSQM010000128.1:0-65834 GCA_041738035.1 Cellulophaga sp. | reverse complement strand
ATCATGTCTGGTGAGGTTAAGAAAGATTTAAAAGAATATTTCACCAAGTTAAAATCTAATCAATTATATAAAAAACAGTTAGAGTCAAAGTAAAATAATTAGAAATGAAAAAATTTAAATCTCACTTTAAGTTCAATAAACAAGAACAAAGTGGGATTTTCTTTTTATTACTTTTAATAGTACTTCTTCAAATTGGGTATTTTTTCTATAAATCGATGGCTTTAGGAAAGATAAATAATGATACTATTTCGGTAAATAGGGAAGTTCAACATCAAATAAATATTTTAAAACAGCAAAAGCTCAAAAAAGAAACGCTAGGTATTTTTCCTTTTAATCCTAATTTCATCACGGATAATAAAGGCTATTCATTAGGCATGTCTGTGGAAGAAATTAATCGGCTTCATGCGTTTAGAGCACAAAATAAATTTGTAAATTCTGTAGAAGAATTCCAAAAAGTAAGCTTAGTTTCTGATTCGTTATTGGCTGTAATATCTCCCAATTTTAAATTTCCAGATTGGGTAAATACTTCGTCAAAAAATAACAAATCAATTCCAAATAAAACTGAAACTTATCAGGAAAAAAAGATAGTTTCTATTGTAAAACAAGATTTAAATTCTGCTGCGGCATCAGACTTAAAAACAATAAGCGGTATTGGTGATAAATTAGCAGAAAGAATTGTAAAATTTAGAGATAAATTAGGCGGATTTCTCGTGAATGAACAATTGTTTGATGTTTATGGTTTAGCACCTGATGTTATAGAAAAAGCCTTAAATAAGTTTACAGTAATTGACAAACCAGTTATAGTAAAAATTAATCTAAATACCTGTACAGCAGCCGAATTGTCCAAATTAGTGTACTTTAATTATGCCTTGTCACAAAAGATTATAAGGTATAGAGAAGAAAAAAATGGAATTCAGTCTTTTGAGGAACTAAATAAAATTGAGGGATTTCCTTCTGAGAAAATTGATAGAATATCATTATATTTGCTGTTAAAAAAAGAGCTATGAAATTTACTCAGTCAGGCAGTTGAGGTCAACTCACTTACTGTTGTGTAAATTCATGTGATACAGTAATTATTAAAAAGAAACACATGAAAAGTATGTACTTCACTGAAGAGCATCAATTATTTAGAGCAAGCTTAAAAGAATTTTTAAAGAAAGAGGTTGTGCCTCATATTGATAAATGGGAAAGCACAGGAACTATCGAACGTTTTATTTGGAAAAAATTTGGTGAAATGGGCTATTTTGGATTAGCGACACCAGAAGTTGACGGTGGTTTAGACCTTGACTTATTTTATACCGTAATATTACTCGAAGAACTACAAAAAATAAATTCTGGTGGTTTTGCAGCTGCTATTTGGGCTCATGCTTATTTAGCGATGACGCATTTAAACAAAGAAGCAAATGCCAATCTTAAAGAAAATTATTTGACGCCAAGTTTACATGGTGAAAAAATAGGATGCCTATGCATTACGGAGCCATTTGGCGGTAGTGATGTTGCTGGGATGAGAACAACAGCAATAAAAAAAGCCGACAAATACATTATTAATGGTTCTAAAACCTTTATAACCAATGGCGTTTACTGCGATTATATGATTGTTGCAGCAAAAACAAAACCAGATCAAGGCAATAAAGGAATAAGTATTTTTTTGATAGATAAAAAAACGGCTGGGGTTTCGGCAACAAAATTGAATAAATTGGGTTGGAGAGCTTCTGATACCGCTGAGATTGCCTTTGATAATGTAGAGATCCCTATCACGAATTTAATGGGGGAAGAAAACAAAGGATTCTCCTATATCATGGAGCATTTTGCCTTAGAGCGTTTAATTATGGGGATAAATGCGCACGCCAGAGCAGAATATGCTTTAGACTACGCATTACAATACATGTCTGAACGGAAAACATTCGGCACTACCCTTAACGAATATCAAGCATTAAGACACCGATTTGTTGATTTATATACAGATATGGAATTTTGTAGAGAATACAACTATCTTATTGCTCATCGATTAAATCAGGGCGATTACGTGGTGAAAGAAGCGACGATGTCCAAATTAAAGTCCACCAAAATGGCCGATGAGGTTATTTACGAGTGTTTGCAATTTTTAGGAGGCTATGGCTATATAGAAGATTATCCTATGGCAAGATTGCTTCGCGATAGCAGACTAGGACCTATAGGTGGCGGTACTTCTGAAATTTTAAAAGAAATTCTAGCTAAAATCATAATCGATAAAAAAGAATATAAGTCGGTAACAAATTAAATTTTATAATTTTCTTGTTTTAGGTTTTGACTTGGGTACAGGTATTTAATGAGTGAAAGATTCAAGAACCAAAATAAAATTTCTTGGATTTTGTTATATGGTTAATTCCTATCGTCTCTTGAATCCTGACTTTTAGCTCCGGGCTCTATGGTTATTTAACGCTTTTAACAAAGCAATCTTTGTTTAGATTTTTTGAAGCTGTCGCTTTCTGAAATCTGTTTTAAATTATTGATTTTCAATAACTTGTAAATTACTCACTTTTAATTTTTATTTATCATTGATTAATTAAAAAATAGTTATTACATTTGTGACCATAATAATCACAAAAGAGAGGAGGTTGTAGCCCATGTTAATAATACCAATTAAAGAAGGAGAAAACATCGATAGAGCATTAAAGCGTTTCAAGCGTAAGTTCGATAGAACTGGAACAATGCGTCAATTAAGAAAACGTCAACAGTTTACTAAGCCTTCTGTAGAGCGTAGAGCTCAAATTCAGAAAGCTCATTATATTCAAGGTTTAAGAGATAAAGAGGAAATTTAATTTTTTATCTACTATAAAGATTTAATAACCCTGCAATTTTGCGGGGTTTTTATTTTTTTGCGCTATTATGATTTATCAACAAAACTTTAGTAGTTTTATAACATGAGTATTGCATCATTTATAGCTTATTTATCTTTAGAAAAAAAATACGCATTGCATACGGTTAAAGCTTATGAAAATGATCTTTCAGAGTTTTATGAGTTTTGTAAGTCAACTTTTGAGGAGAATTCTATAGATGACAACTCTTATTCAGAGGTTCGCGCTTGGATAGTTCATCTTGTGGACACTAAAATATCAAACCGTAGTATCAACAGAAAAGTAGCTTCCTTAAAGGCTTACTACAAGTTTCTGATCAAAATAGGCCTTATTGAGATACATCCTTTAGCAAAACATAAGGCGCTAAAAACTCCAAAAAAAATCGAAATTCCTTTTTCCGAAGTTGAAATGGAGAATATCCTGCATCATATTCCCTTTCCTGACGATTTTGAAGGGATGAGAGATAAACTCATTATTGAACTTTTTTATAGCACTGGAATTAGGCGAACAGAACTCGTTAATTTAACCCTAAAAAATATTGATTTAATTAGCGGCACTTTAAAAGTCTTAGGAAAACGAAATAAAGAAAGAATTATCCCATTATTACATCCTGTTGTTCTGCTCTTTAAAAACTACCTTGAGCTTAGAAATAATATGATAAGCAATCAAACAATAGATTATGTTTTTTTGACGAAAAGAGCAGATAAAATTTACGAAACGCTTGTTTACCGCATCATAAATCATTACTTTAGTATGGTGTCAAGTAAGGTAAAAAAGAGTCCACATATACTTCGTCATACTTTTGCGACACATTTATTGAATAAGGGTGCAGATTTAAATTCGGTTAAAGAACTATTAGGGCATACAAGTTTGGCTTCTACGCAAGTTTATACCCATAATAGCATTGCGGAATTAAAAAAAGTGCATTTGGCATCGCATCCTAGAAATAAAAAATAATGCTATTTCTATTGTTTAACTTTTAAATTTTTGGCTTATGAAAGTAAATGCTCAATCAGTTAATTTTAATGCAGAAGGAAGTTTAATTAATTTTGTTCAAAACCGATTAAATAAATTAGAACAGTATCATGATAAGGTAATAAGTTCTGATGTGTATTTAAAAGTGGAAAAGACGAGTGCAAAAGAGAACAAAATAGTAGAAATAAAAGTCTATGTTCCTAAAAATGAATTTGTTGTAAAAAAGCAATGTAAAACTTTTGAAGAGGCAATTGATGCTGCTTGTAGCTCATTAAAGCGGCAATTGGTAAAGCAAAAAGAAAAAATACGAATTAATGCTTAATTTTATTTGAAAAATATTTTGTTTAAATAAAAATATATCTACATTTGCAGTCCGTTAGAAATAGCGGGCTTTTTTTTGACCAAAAAAAGTTTTAAAAGCCGATGTAGCTCAGCTGGCTAGAGCAGCTGATTTGTAATCAGCAGGTCGTGGGTTCGAGTCCCTCTATCGGCTCAATTTTCAAGAATTAATTAAATTTTTTCTTGGGTTTGAAATAAGTAAAAAGGTAGTGGACGAGAAGTTTACACTGAGCGTAGTCGAAGGGGATTCCCTATATCGGCTAAAAAGTTCTTTAAAATAATGGTTTGGGGAGATACTCAAGCGGCCAACGAGGGCAGACTGTAAATCTGCTGACTACGTCTTCGCAGGTTCGAATCCTGCTCTCCCCACAAAGGTGGTGAGTTCGGTAATAAAGCTAAACTAGAATACTGTTCGCAGGTTCTACCGAAGCTTCGGTACTGTTCTCCTCACAAATAATTCAAAATTCTGAATTCAGAATTCCGAATTTTAATTGCGGGAGTAGCTCAGTTGGTAGAGCGTCAGCCTTCCAAGCTGAATGTCGCCGGTTCGAACCCGGTCTCCCGCTCTAAGAGTTTCAAGTTTTGAGTTTCTTGTTGTAAATTTATTAACTTGAAACTTTAAACCTAAAAACTACAAACCGCTAAGCGCCGGTGTAGCTCAGGGGTAGAGCGTTTCCTTGGTAAGGAAGAGGTCATGAGTTCAAATCTCATCATTGGCTCAAATTAAATTATAAATTGTACACTAATATAAACTAAGATTAAAATTCAATAAACATGGCTAAGGCAACATTTGATCGTTCTAAACCGCATTTAAATATCGGTACTATTGGACACGTAGATCACGGTAAAACTACATTGACTGCCGCTATAACATCGGTTTTGGCGAACGCAGGATTGTCTGAAAAAAGAAGTTTCGACTCAATTGATAATGCACCGGAAGAAAAAGAAAGAGGGATTACTATCAATACATCTCACGTAGAATATTCTACAGCAAACCGTCACTATGCTCACGTTGACTGTCCAGGTCACGCGGATTACGTAAAGAACATGGTAACTGGTGCTGCTCAAATGGATGGTGCTATACTTGTAGTGGCTGCGACTGATGGTCCTATGCCTCAAACTCGTGAGCACATTCTTTTAGGACGCCAGGTTGGTATTCCAAGAATGGTTGTATTCATGAATAAAGTGGATATGGTTGATGATGAGGAACTATTAGAATTAGTTGAAATGGAAGTAAGAGAATTACTTTCTTTCTATGAGTATGATGGTGATAACGGACCTGTAATCGCTGGTTCTGCATTAGGCGCTTTAAACGGTGAGCAAAAATGGGTGGACACTGTTATGTCTTTAATGGAAGCGGTTGATACTTGGATTGAAATGCCTGTGAGAGATGTTGAAAAGCCTTTCTTAATGCCAGTTGAAGACGTATTTACAATTACTGGTCGGGGTACAGTTGCTACCGGACGTATAGAAACAGGTGTTGCTAATACTGGAGATCCTGTTGAGATCATTGGTATGGGTGCTGAAAAATTAAACTCTACTATTACTGGGGTTGAAATGTTCCGTAAAATATTAGATAGGGGTGAAGCTGGTGATAACGTAGGTCTTTTATTAAGGGGTATTGAAAAATCTCAAATAAAAAGAGGTATGGTAATCTGTAAGCCAGGTTCAGTTAAACCACATGCTAAATTTAAAGCTGAGGTTTATGTACTTAAAAAAGAAGAAGGTGGTCGTCATACGCCATTCCATAACAACTATCGTCCACAGTTCTATGTAAGAACAACAGACGTAACAGGAACAATTAATCTTCCTTCGGGTGTTGAAATGGTAATGCCGGGTGATAACCTTACAATTACCGTTGATTTATTATCTCCAATTGCATTGAGTGTAGGTCTTCGTTTCGCTATCCGTGAAGGTGGTAGAACTGTAGGAGCTGGTCAGGTAACTGAAATTTTAGATTAATTTTATTGATAATATAAATTATTTTCATTGAGGGTGTTTCGCTATTGCGGAATACCTTTCGGTGTAAATAAATACGGGTGTAGCTCAGTTGGTAGAGCACTGGTCTCCAAAACCAGGTGTCGGGAGTTCGAGTCTCTTCTCCCGTGCTAAATTAAGATATTAAAGTAAGAGAGACGAGAAGTTTACCTTGAGCGCAGTCGAAAGGAGTTTCTTCTCCCGTGCTAAATTAAAATATTAAAGTAAGAGAGACGAGAAGTTTACCTTGAGCGTAGTCGAAAGTAGTTTCTTATCTCATTCTAATTAATATTATTTATTTTATGAATTTAAAAGATTTAGCTGTAAAAGCCAATTATTATTCATAAATAGGATACAAAGTATTTTTTAATTTGATGTATTTCAAATTTCAAAACGAGATTATTTAAAAATATAAAGTTAAATCTTTCACAGCATGTTGACGTATATCAGAGAATCCATCGAAGAACTTAGAACTAATATTACTTTACCTACAAGAGCAGAATCTTCTAATCTAATGGTTATTGTGGCTGTTTTTTCTATTTTATTTGCTTTGGCAACTTGGGGTGTAGATAGCCTTTTTAGTGAGTTGATTCAAATCTATTTTGATAAATTAATTAATTAAAAAAGCTTATATCTATGTCAGAAGTATTGGAAAAGAAATGGTATGTAGTAAGGGCTGTAAGTGGTCAAGAAAATAAAATTAAGGGCTACATCGAGGCAGAAGTAGCTAGATTGGGTTTCTCTGATTATTTAGATGACGTTTTAGTGCCAACAGAGAAAGTTGTTCAAATCAGAAACGGGAAAAAAATTAATAAAGAAAGAGTTTATTTTCCAGGTTATATCATGGTTAAAGCAAACTTAGGCGGGGAGATGGCTCATGTTATTCGATCAATAACCAACGTGATAGGGTTTTTGGGAGAAACAAAAGGTGGCGATCCTGTTCCATTAAGAAAGGCTGAGGTAAATAGAATGCTTGGTAAGGTTGATGAGTTAACAGTGAACACAGATAGCGTTGCTATTCCATTCGTAATGGGTGAAACTATTAAAGTTATCGATGGACCATTTAATGGTTTTAATGGCACTGTTGAAAAAATAAACGAGGAAAAACGTAAGCTTGAGGTTATGGTAAAAATTTTCGGTAGAAAAACACCTCTTGAATTAAGCTATATGCAAGTAGAAAAAGTATAAATTAAAAATCTGTTACATAAAAAATTGTGTTGCTTCCAATTTAACACAATCAATTTAAATTTAAACAATGGCAAAAGAAATAAGTAAAGTAGTTAAACTACAAGTTAGGGGAGGTGCAGCGAATCCATCGCCACCGGTTGGACCCGCTTTAGGTGCTGCCGGTGTTAACATCATGGAGTTCTGTAAGCAATTTAATGCGCGTACACAGGACAAACAAGGTAAAGTATTACCTGTTGCTATCACCGTTTACAAGGATAAGTCGTTCGACTTTGTTGTAAAAACACCCCCAGCGGCAATTCAACTTATGGAAGCGACGAAGATTAAAAAAGGATCTGGCGAGCCTAATAGAAATAAAGTAGCAAGTGTATCTTGGGATCAAGTAAAAAGTATTGCAGAAGATAAAATGGTAGATTTAAATGCATTTACTTTAGAATCTGCGATGACTATGGTCGCTGGTACTGCTAGATCTATGGGTATAAAAGTTTCAGGAACTAGACCTTTCTAATATCTTAAAAGCAAAATAATGGCAAAAGTAACAAAAAATCAAAAAGAAGCGCTTTCTAAGATAGATAAGAATAAATTGTATTCGCTCTCAGAAGGGTCGGCTTTAGTAAAAGAAATAACAAAGTCAAAGTTTGACGCATCTATTGAAATAGCTGTTCGTTTAGGTGTTGATCCTAGAAAAGCAAATCAAATGGTGCGCGGCGTAGTTACCTTGCCTCACGGAACAGGTAAAGACGTTAAAGTTTTAGCATTGGTAACACCTGACAAAGAAGCAGAGGCTAAAGAAGCTGGTGCTGATTATGTTGGATTGGATGATTATTTGGAAAAAATTAAAAACGGTTGGACAGATGTGGATGTTATCATCACTATGCCAAGTGTTATGGGTAAATTAGGCCCCTTAGGTAGAATTTTAGGACCTAGAGGTTTAATGCCAAATCCAAAGACAGGTACAGTAACTATGGATGTAGCAAAAGCTGTAGCAGAAGTAAAAGCTGGTAAAATAGATTTTAAAGTAGATAAAACAGGTATTGTTCATGCTGCAATTGGTAAAGTATCTTTCTCCACAGACAAGATAGAAGAAAATGCAAAAGAACTTATCGACACTTTAATCAAATTAAAGCCAACTGCTGCAAAAGGTGTTTATATTAAAAGTATTTTCATGTGTAGTACTATGAGTCCAAGTGTGCAATTAGATGCTAAATTAGTTTAATTCGGATAAATTATGAACAGAAAAGAAAAATTAAACGCGATAGAACATCTAACTGCGCAGCTAAGCGAAGCATCGACCATATATTTAGCAGATATTTCAGGTTTAAACGCAGTGACAACTACAGATTTAAGAAGAGCTTGTTTTAAAGCAAATATTAAATTAGCCGTTGTTAAAAATACATTGCTTGAAAAAGCAATGGAAGCCTCTGATAAAGATTTTGGAGAACTACCATCAGTTCTTAAAGGCAGTACCTCATTAATGTTTTCAGAAACATCAAGTGAACCTGCTAAACTAATTAAAGCCTTTAGAGTAAAAACTAAAGATAAGCCTTTATTAAAAGGGGCATTTGTACAAGAATCAGTTTATATTGGTGACAGTCAATTAGAAGCTTTAGTTAACATTAAATCTAAAGAAGAAGTTATTGGTGATATTATTGCTATCCTACAATCTCCGGCTAAGAATGTTATTTCAGGTCTTAAGTCTGGTGGTAGTAAATTAGCAGGTATCCTCAAAACTTTATCAGAAAAATAAACGTACGCACTAAAAACAATTATATTTTAAAATTTTATTAAACGATAGAAAAATGGCAGATTTAAAAAATTTCGCAGAACAATTAGTTAACTTAACAGTAAAAGAAGTAAATGAGTTAGCTACTATATTAAAAGATGAGTATGGTATCGAACCTGCTGCTGCTGCAGTTGCAGTTGCTGCTGGAGGCGGTGCTGCTGCTGAAGAAGTTGAAGAGAAAACAGAATTTGATGTGATCTTAAAAGCAGCAGGTGCATCTAAATTGGCAGTAGTTAAATTGGTTAAAGAATTAACTGGTTTAGGTTTAAAAGAGGCTAAAGATATCGTTGATAGCGCACCAAAGGCTATCAAAGAAGGTATTTCTAAAGATGAAGCAGAAGGAATTAAAAAATCATTGGAAGAAGCAGGAGCTGAAGTTGAGCTTAAATAATAGCAACAACCATAGCCCCGAGACTTCGGGGTTGGTTTAGGTCTTTTCACTTATGGTGGCTAGACCTAAACCCATTTATGTATGTGACCTTTGTCGGCATACAATATTAGAGTAAGTATTCATAATCAAAATTTTGTCCATTGATGGTTACAAATCAGACTGAAAGAATAAATTTCGCATCCGCTAAGAATATTCCAAATTACCCCGATTTCTTAGATATTCAGGTTAAATCATTTCAAGATTTTTTTCAGCTTGAAACGAAAACTGATGAAAGAGGTGATGAAGGACTATACAATACGTTCATGGAAAACTTTCCTATTACGGACACCAGAAATCAGTTCGTATTAGAGTTTTTAGACTATTTTATTGATCCGCCTCGCTATTCTATACAAGAATGTATAGAGCGTGGTCTTACCTATAGCGTCCCGCTAAAGGCAAGGTTAAAATTATTTTGTACGGATCCGGAACATGAGGATTTCGAAACTATCGTACAAGATGTATATTTAGGAACTATTCCTTACATGACACCAAGTGGTACCTTTGTAATAAATGGTGCTGAGCGTGTAGTTGTTTCACAATTACATAGATCTCCAGGGGTGTTTTTTGGACAGTCATTCCACGCAAATGGAACAAAATTATATTCTGCAAGAGTAATTCCTTTTAAAGGTTCTTGGATAGAATTTGCTACTGATATCAATGGCGTTATGTACGCATATATCGATAGAAAGAAAAAATTGCCCGTTACTACATTGTTTAGAGCTATTGGCTTTGAAAGTGATAAAGATATTTTAGAGATTTTTGACCTTTCCGAAGAGGTTAAAGTTTCTGTTGCGGGACTTAAAAAAGTATTGGGTCGTAAATTAGCCGCTAGAGTCTTAAATACATGGCACGAAGATTTCGTTGATGAAGATACTGGTGAAGTAGTTTCTATCGAAAGAAATGAAATTATATTAGATCGTGATACTATTTTAGAAAAAGACCATATCAATCAAATTGTTGATGCTGACGTTAAAACGGTACTTTTACATAAAGAAGGTGCAGCACAATCTGATTATGGAATTATCCACAATACATTACAAAAAGATCCTACCAATTCTGAAAAAGAGGCCGTAGAACATATTTATCGTCAATTACGTAATGCTGAGCCGCCAGATGAGGAAACAGCTCGTGGTATTATCGATAAGTTATTTTTTTCTGATCAACGTTACAATTTAGGTGAAGTTGGTCGTTATAGAATGAATAAAAAATTAGGGTTAGATATTGCTATGGACAAACAAGTTTTGACCAAAGAAGATATCATAACCATTATTAAATATCTAATAGAATTAATTAATTCAAAAGCCGAGATTGATGATATTGACCACCTTTCAAACCGTCGTGTTAGAACCGTTGGGGAACAATTATCTCAACAGTTTGGTGTTGGTTTAGCTCGTATGGCTCGTACTATTCGTGAACGTATGAACGTACGTGATAACGAAGTGTTTACACCTATCGATTTGATCAATGCTAAAACACTTTCTTCGGTTATTAATTCATTTTTTGGCACCAACCAATTATCTCAGTTTATGGATCAAACGAATCCATTAGCAGAAATTACACACAAAAGAAGGCTTTCTGCATTAGGCCCAGGAGGTTTATCAAGAGAAAGAGCTGGTTTTGAGGTTCGTGACGTTCACTATACGCACTACGGAAGACTGTGTCCGATTGAAACACCAGAAGGACCAAACATTGGTTTAATTTCTTCACTTTCAGTATTCTCGAAAGTGAATGGGATGGGTTTCTTAGAAACTCCTTATAGAAAAGTGGAGAATGGTAAAGTTGATATATCAAACTTTACGTATTTAAGTGCTGAAGAAGAAGAAGGGATGAAAATTGCTCAGGCAAATATTCCCATGGATAAAGATGGTACTATTACAGCTGACAAAGTTATTGCAAGAGAAGAAGGTGATTTTCCTGTAGTAGATCCATCCGAACTTAATTATACTGATGTTGCCCCAAACCAGATTGCCTCGATTTCTGCATCACTAATTCCATTTTTAGAGCATGATGATGCGAACAGAGCTTTGATGGGATCAAACATGATGCGTCAGGCAGTTCCTTTATTAAGACCCGAAGCACCTATTGTTGGCACTGGATTAGAGCGTCAAGTGGCTTCGGATTCTAGGGTTTTGATAAATGCAGAAGGTGATGGAACTATTCAGTATGTTGACTCTCAAATTATCACTATTAAATATAACAGAACTGAAGAAGAGCGTTTGGTAAGTTTTGAAGAGGATTTTAAAACTTATGAACTTGTTAAGTTCAGAAAAACTAACCAAGGTACTAGCATTAACTTAAAACCTATTGTTAAAAAAGGAGATAAAGTTAAAAAAGGACAAGTGCTTTGCGAAGGATATGCAACTGAGAATGGAGAGTTAGCTTTAGGTAGAAATCTAAAAGTTGCTTTCATGCCTTGGAAAGGGTATAACTTTGAGGATGCTATTGTAATTTCTGAAAAAGTTGTTCGTGAAGATATTTTTACATCTATCCACGTTGATGAGTATTCTTTAGAAGTTAGAGATACAAAATTGGGTGCAGAAGAATTGACCAATGATATTCCTAACGTTTCAGAAGAGGCTACAAAAGACTTAGATGAAAACGGAATGATTCGTATTGGCGCTGAAGTAAAACCTGGTGATATATTAATTGGTAAGATTACCCCTAAAGGAGAATCAGATCCAACGCCAGAAGAAAAATTACTTCGTGCTATATTCGGTGATAAGGCTGGTGATGTTAAAGATGCTTCATTAAAAGCTTCTCCATCATTAAGAGGTGTTGTTATTGATAAAAAATTATTCTCTCGTTCTATAAAAGATAAGAGAAAACGTTCTGAAGATAAAGATGCCATTTCTAAATTAGAATTAGAATACGAAGTTAAATTCCAACAGTTAAAAGATCTTTTAATTGATAAGTTATTTAATCTTGTTAACGGTAAAACATCACAAGGAGTTTTAAATGATCTTGGCGAAGAAGTGCTTCCGAAAGGCAAAAAATATACCATGAAAATGTTGAATGCTGTGGACGATTTTGCGCACTTAGTAAGTGGAAGCTGGACAACAGATAAAGATTCAAACACCTTGGTAGCGGATTTGTTGCACAACTACAAAATTAAATTAAACGATCTTCAAGGAAATTTGAGAAGAGATAAATTTACCATTTCTGTAGGGGACGAATTGCCAGCAGGTATCATGAAACTAGCTAAAGTATATGTTGCTAAAAAACGTAAACTTAAAGTAGGTGATAAAATGGCAGGTCGTCATGGTAATAAAGGTATTGTTTCGCGTATCGTTAGACACGAAGATATGCCTTTCTTAGAAGACGGAACACCAGTTGATATTGTATTAAATCCGTTAGGGGTTCCTTCACGTATGAACATTGGTCAAATTTATGAAACTGTTCTTGGATGGGCAGGTCAAAAATTAGGCAAGAAGTATGCAACACCAATTTTTGATGGTGCTACTCTTGATCAAATCAATCAATATACGGATGAAGCTGGAATTCCAAGATTTGGACACACCTATTTATATGATGGTGGAACAGGGCAACGTTTTGATCAACCCGCAACGGTTGGGGTTATTTATATGTTGAAATTAGGACACATGGTAGATGATAAAATGCACGCTCGTTCTATAGGACCATACTCTTTAATTACGCAACAGCCTTTAGGTGGTAAAGCACAATTTGGTGGTCAGCGTTTTGGAGAAATGGAAGTTTGGGCACTTGAGGCTTATGGAGCCTCTGCTACACTACGCGAAATATTAACAGTTAAATCTGATGATGTTGTAGGTAGAGCTAAAACTTACGAAGCCATCGTTAAAGGTGAAACAATGCCAGAACCTGGTTTACCAGAATCTTTCAATGTATTAATGCACGAGCTTAAAGGCTTAGGTTTAGACATTAGACTTGAAGAGTAGTAGTAATAGGTTTTTAAAGACACTATTTAGTAACACAATTTAATTTATCATCACCATATTGTTATGGCTAGACAAAGAGATAATAACACAATTAAAAGGTTCGATAAAATTTCAATAGGCTTGGCCTCACCAGAATCTATTCTGGCAGAATCAAGAGGAGAGGTTTTAAAACCTGAAACTATTAATTATAGAACGCACAAACCAGAACGTGACGGTCTTTTTTGTGAGCGTATTTTCGGCCCCGTAAAAGATTATGAATGCGCTTGTGGTAAATACAAGAGAATTCGCTATCGCGGTATCGTTTGCGACCGTTGTGGTGTAGAAGTAACCGAAAAGAAAGTACGTAGAGACAGAGTTGGGCACATTAACTTAGTTGTTCCTGTAGCGCATATTTGGTACTTCCGTTCTTTACCAAACAAAATAGGATACTTATTAGGATTACCGTCTAAGAAATTAGACATGATCATCTATTATGAGCGCTATGTGGTTATTCAGCCAGGTATTGCTAAAGGTCCTGAAGGAGAAGAAATCAAAAAAATGGATTTCTTAACCGAGGAGGAGTATCTAAATATTTTAGAATCTGTTCCTGCTGAGAATCAATATTTAGAAGATTCAGACCCGAATAAGTTCATCGCTAAAATGGGTGCTGAATGTTTAATTGATCTTTTAGCTCGAATCGATTTAAATGAGCTTTCTTATGAATTAAGACACAAAGCAAATACAGAAACGTCTAAACAACGTAAAACTGAGGCTTTAAAAAGACTTCAAGTTGTTGAGTCTTTAAGGGAGTCGCAAGAAAATAGAGACAATAGGCCTGAGTGGATGATTATGAAAGTAATCCCGGTTATTCCTCCTGAATTACGTCCTCTTGTGCCTTTGGATGGTGGTCGTTTTGCGACCTCAGATTTAAATGATTTATACCGTAGGGTAATTATCCGTAACAACCGTCTGAAAAGATTGGTGGAGATAAAAGCGCCAGAAGTAATTCTTAGAAACGAGAAGCGTATGCTTCAAGAATCTGTAGATTCTTTATTTGATAACACGAGAAAGGCTTCTGCTGTTAAAACAGAATCAAACAGACCATTAAAGTCGCTTTCTGATTCTTTAAAAGGAAAACAAGGTCGTTTCCGCCAAAACTTACTTGGTAAGCGTGTAGATTATTCAGCACGGTCAGTAATTGTTGTTGGGCCAGAATTGAAACTATTCGAATGTGGTCTTCCAAAAGATATGGCTGCTGAATTGTACAAACCTTTTGTAATCCGTAAGTTGATTGAAAGAGGTATCGTAAAAACAGTAAAGTCTGCTAAGAAGATTATAGATAAAAAAGAACCAGTTGTTTGGGATATTTTAGAAAATGTACTGAAAGGACACCCTGTTTTATTAAACAGAGCTCCTACATTACACCGTTTGGGTATCCAAGCATTTCAGCCTAAATTAATTGAAGGTAAAGCTATTAGGTTACATCCATTAGTATGTACTGCATTTAATGCTGATTTTGATGGGGATCAAATGGCAGTGCATTTACCATTAGGACCAGAAGCTATCTTAGAATGTCAGTTATTAATGTTGGCATCACACAATATCTTAAACCCTGCAAATGGTTCACCAATTACAGTACCATCTCAGGATATGGTTTTGGGTCTTTATTATATGACCAAAGAACGTAAATCTACGCCAGAAGTACCAGTAAAAGGAGAAGGCTTAACTTTCTATTCTTATGAAGAAGTAGTTATCGCTCATAATGAGGGCATGGTAGATTTAAATGCGGGTATTAAGGTTAGGGCAAAAGACTTTAATGAAGCAGGTGAATTGGTAAATAAAATTATACCCACAACAGTAGGTAGAGTTTTGTTTAATATAATGGTGCCAGAAGAGGCAGGTTATATTAACGAAGTATTAAATAAAAAATCTTTAAGAGATATTATCGGTAGAATATTAGAAGTAACTGATGTTCCTACCACAGGTGATTTCTTGGATAAGATAAAAACTATGGGGTACGAATTTGCTTTCAAGGGTGGATTGTCCTTTAGTTTAGGGGATATTATAATTCCACCAGAAAAGCAAACCATGATTGACGATGCTAACGGTCAAGTTGAAGGTATTATGACCAATTATAACATGGGTCTAATCACGAACAACGAACGTTACAATCAAGTAATTGATGTTTGGACATCAACCAACGCGATGCTAACAGAATTAGCCATGAAACGTATTAGAGAAGACCAACAAGGCTTCAACTCTGTATATATGATGCTTGATTCAGGAGCAAGGGGTTCTAAAGAACAAATTCGTCAGTTAACCGGTATGCGTGGATTAATGGCTAAGCCTAAAAAATCTACAGCTGGCGGTGGTGAAATTATTGAAAACCCAATTTTATCAAACTTTAAAGAAGGTTTATCAATTCTTGAATACTTTATTTCTACGCACGGGGCGCGTAAAGGACTTGCGGATACGGCTTTAAAAACTGCGGATGCGGGTTACTTAACACGTCGTTTAGTTGATGTTTCTCAAGACGTTATCATTAATACCGAAGATTGCGGTACTTTAAGAGGTATCCAAGTTGAGGCTTTAAAGAAAAACGAAGAAATTGTAGAATCTTTAGGAGAAAGAATTTTAGGTAGAGTTTCATTACATGATGTTTATAATCCTTTAACTGAAGAATTAATTCTAAAAGCAGGTCAAGAGATTTTAGAATCTAATGTTAAAGTAATTGAAGCGTCTCCAATTGAAAAAGTTGAAGTACGTTCTGCATTAACTTGTGAGGCTCAAAAAGGTATTTGCGGTAAATGTTACGGTAGAAACTTATCGACCAATAAAATGGTTCAAAGAGGTGAAGCTGTAGGTGTTGTTGCGGCGCAATCTATTGGGGAACCAGGAACTCAATTAACACTGAGAACTTTTCACGTAGGAGGTATTGCAGGTAACATTTCAGAAGACAGTAAATTATTAGCCAAATTTGGTGGTATTGCAGAAATTGAAGATTTAAGAACGGTTACTTCCGCAGATAGTGAAGGTAAAAATGCTGAAATCGTAATTTCAAGAACATCAGAAATTAAGGTGGTGGATGCTAAATCAGGAATCGTTTTAAGTACAAATAACATCCCTTACGGGTCTCAATTATTTGTGAAAAATGGTGCTAAAGTTGCTAAAGATGAGGTAATTTGTCAGTGGGATCCCTATAACGGCGTAATTGTATCTGAATTTCCAGGTAAAATTGCTTATGAAAATATAGATCAAGGAGTTACTTACCAAGTAGAAATAGATGAGCAAACAGGTTTCCAAGAGAAAGTTATTTCTGAATCTAGAAACAAAAAGCTGATACCAACTTTACTTATTATGAATAGTAAAGATGAAGTATTGCGTTCTTATAATTTACCAGTAGGGTCGCACCTTATGGTCGACAATGGAGATAAAATTAAAGAAGGTAAAATCTTAGTTAAAATTCCACGTAAATCTGCTAAATCAGGAGATATTACGGGTGGTCTTCCAAGAGTTACCGAATTGTTTGAAGCTCGTAACCCATCAAACCCTGCGGTAGTGTCTGAAATAGACGGTGTTGTTTCCTTCGGTAAAATAAAAAGGGGTAATCGTGAAATTATCATAGAGTCTAAATTAGGCGAGATTAAGAAATACTTAGTGAAACTTTCTAATCAGATATTGGTTCAAGAGAACGATTATGTTCGTGCTGGGATGGCATTATCAGATGGATCTGTAACACCAGAAGATATTTTGGCAATTAAAGGACCTTCTGCTGTGCAGCAGTATTTGGTAAATGAGGTACAGGAAGTTTATAGATTGCAAGGAGTGAAAATTAACGATAAGCATTTTGAAGTTGTAGTACGACAGATGATGCGTAAAGTTAGAATTGAAGATCCAGGAGATACTATTTTCTTAGAAAATCAATTGGCTCATAAAGATGATTTTATTAAAGAAAACGATGAAATTTTCGGCAAAAAAGTAGTTGTTGAAGTAGGAGACTCTCAAAATATAAAAGCGGGACAAATTATTACTGCTCGCGAATTAAGAGATGAAAATTCTATTTTACGACGTACAGATAAGGCTTTAGTGGAAGCGAGAGATGCGGTTGCTGCAACAGCAACACCAATACTACAGGGTATTACTCGTGCTTCATTACAGACCAAATCGTTTATATCTGCGGCATCATTCCAAGAAACAACTAAAGTATTAAACGAAGCAGCCGTTGCTGGTAAAATTGATGATTTAGAAGGCTTGAAAGAGAATGTAATTGTGGGACACAAAATTCCAGCAGGTACAGGTATGAGAGATTACGAAAGTATTATCGTAGGCTCCAAAGAAGAGTTCGATGCGATCATGGCGCGTAAAGAAGAATTTAAGTTTTAATAATAGTTTTTATGAGTGATCAAAACCAACAAAATCAGATTAATATAGAGCTAGATGAAAAAACGGCTGAGGGAATTTATTCTAACTTAGCTATCATCAATCACTCCGTATCTGAATTTGTAGTTGATTTTATTAGTATGATGCCAGGAGCACCAAAAGCAAAAGTGAAGAGTAGAATTGTACTCACACCACAACATGCTAAAAAGTTTTTAAAAGCATTAAGTGATAACGTTAGCCGGTTCGAAAAAGCTCATGGCACCATTAAAGATTATGAACAGCTGCCAATTCCAATGAATTTTGGACCTACTGGTGAAGCATAACTAAAAAATCCCGAAGTAAATTTTACTTCGGGATTTTTCATTTTTATCTAAAGTCTAAAGTCTAAAGTTTCAATTTTTATTCATCAAAGGAATATTCATTTTGGTTTCGTCGGTACCTTTCAAATATTTTTCTAACCATTGGTCTTGTTCCCAGAGCAGGTGCAAAATACTTTCTTTAGCCCTGTAACCATGACTTTCTTTGGGTAACATCACTAATCTAACGGTTGCGCCTAGTCCTTTTAAAGCGTTAAAATAGCGTTCACTTTGCATGGGGTAGGTGCCAGAGTTATTATCTGCCTCCCCGTGAACTAATAGTAAAGGGGTTTTCATTTTATCGGCATTCATAAAAGGCGACATAGTATTATAAACTTCTGGCGCCTCCCAGTAATTACGTTCTTCACTCTGAAAACCAAAAGGGGTTAGCGTTCTATTATAAGCACCACTTCGTGCAATACCTGCGGCAAACAAATCAGAATGAGACAGTAAGTTGGCTACCATAAATGCCCCATAACTATGACCACCAACAGCCACCTTTTGGCGGTCGATATAACCTAAATTGTCTACTGCGTCAATAGCTGCTTTTGCATTGGCTACTAATTGTTTTTTAAAGGTGTCATTTGGCTGCTCATCATTCTCTCCAATAATAGGGAAGGCTGCATCATCTAAAACAACATAACCTTTAGTAACCCAGTAAATTGGCGAACCCCAACTTGGATAAGTAAATTCATTAGGGTTTTGAGTGTTTTGAGAAGCACTATTTTTGTCTTTAAATTCTCTTGGATAAGCCCATAAAATCATTGGTTTTTTATCTTTCTTATTTTTGTCGTAACCCACGGGTAAATATAAAGTTCCGGTAAGTTCTAAACCGTCATCTCTTTTATAAGTAATCACTTCTTTTGATATATTACTTAGACTTTTAAAAGGATTTTCGAAAAAGGTAAGTTGTTTGGTAGCTTTCTTATTTTTTAAACTCTTATAATAATAATTAGGATATTCGCTTTTTGATTCTATTCTTACCAATAGCTGATCATCCTCTGGGCTGTATTCTAAGAGTGTTTCTTTTTTATTTGGGATATTCGAAGTGTATAAACGAGTAGTTTTTTGGCTATCTAAATTTACTTGATCTACGAACGGAAATTGACCATTTTCTGTAAATCCATCACCAGTTAAATAAGCATTATTATTATTTATAACAAGGGTGTTTACGCCATATTTATTTCTTTTGGTAACAAAACTTCCTGGATCACTATACACATCTTGATAGTTTCTATCCGAAATAGTTTTAGGCTCTTTGCTAGCATCGGAGGGGTCAAAAGAATAGGTTTTTGTATTTCTATCATTCCACCAAGTGTCATAAGCAATAGCTAAATTATCGGTTCCCCATTGAATACCCTGAAACCTATTTTTAGTTTTTAAGATACTTTTTCCTTTCCCATCAAAAGGCGCTTCTATTTGAAAAACCTCATCTCTATATTCCACTTTATTCTCTGGATCACCACCATCTAGAACCTGCGCATAAATTAAAGTAGAAGGTTTATCGCCTCGCCAGCTTAAATCGCGCATCCCCATTCTTTCGGCCATAAAGCCTTTAGGTAAATCTTCAATTAATGGCACTTCAAGAATTTGGTTTACCAAACTACCATCTTTTTTATAAATAGCCGTAATCGATGGAAATCTATTATAGGTAACTAAATAAGAAAAAGGTCGGTTTAAGGTTACTACCATGGCATATTCTCCATCTGGAGAAAAGTTAATAGATGTAAACATCGCTGCATCTTTCCATTTTTTAGTATTCCCATTCAAATCTACTTGATGTAGTTCTGAAAGTGCTAATTGTTCAAAATTAAACTCGTCGTTCGGGTTTTTTAGTAAATCTTGATAGGTTCTGTTTTGCGCTTCTTTCCCGTCATTAGAGGCAATAGTTGGGCCAGCAGGAACAGAATCGTCGGCATTGATAAGTGGTTTTCTATTCGTTGGCAACATTTTAACTAAAAGCGATTCTCCGTCTTTAAACCAATTAATCACATCACCTATATTCGCATTTACAGTGGCGTCGGTCAATTTTTTTACGCTTGCCGTTTTTAAATCTAAAACCCAAACTTCAACTCCGTTTTCGGTGGTGTTGGTTACGGCTACCTTAAACTGGTCTGGAGAAAAGCTTAAGTTAGCGATTCTTGCATTTTTAGGTAATCCGACAACGCTTTTTGCTTCCTTGTCTTTGGGATTTTTAATTTTTATATCGTTATAATAATTGGTTCTACTGCCTATATTGGTTTTGGGATTTATTCGCAAACCAGCTAACCTGAGTTCTGTTTCAGAGAGTTCTGCCATAGTTTTATAGGCATCTCGATACAACATAATCATATATTCGTCATCATCAGTAATAAGGACAGACGGCGCAATAGGCGCATTTACTAGATCTAAAATTTCTTTTGACGGTTTTTGATAGCCAAGATTTTCTTGCGAAAAACCGAGAATTACAAATAAAAACAGTGATAATGTAAAAAGTTTTTTCATTGGTATTATATTAGGTATTAAACATAAATATGATTGACAATTTACATAAAATAGCCGTAAAAAATGTTAAATTTGAATATGATTTTTGGCGTATTTAGTCAAATAAAACATGTTGTTAATAATTCTTAAATTGCAGCGTTAAGTTTTTTTTAATTCGTAGCTTTAATTTTTATCAAACTAATTTTACACAAAACAGTTGTATGTATAATTCAAAAATAACAGGATTAGGGTATTACGTTCCTGAAAACATTGTTACCAACGATGATTTGTCAAAGGTAATCGAGACCAATGACGCTTGGATTCAAGAAAGAACGGGGATTCAAGAACGAAGACACGTAGTAAAAGGTGATGGAGACACCACCACAACTATGGGCGTAAAAGCAGCTAAAATTGCTATAGAACGTTCTGGTCTTGATAAAGATGATATCGATTTTATTGTTTTTGCTACCTTGAGTCCTGATTATTATTTTCCTGGACCAGGTGTTTTGGTGCAACGAGATTTAGATATTAAAACTGTTGGCGCTTTAGATATTCGAAATCAATGTTCTGGTTTTGTTTATGGAATTTCTGTTGCTGATCAATACATAAAAAGCGGAATGTATAAAAATATTTTGGTTATTGGTTCCGAATTACATTCTCATGGCTTGGATATGAGTACTAGAGGTCGCGGCGTATCGGTTATTTTTGGTGATGGTGCTGGTGCTGCAGTTTTAAGTAGAGAAGATGACAATTCAAAAGGAATTTTATCTACTCATTTACATTCTGAGGGGCAACACGCCGAAGAATTATCATTAATAGCTCCTGGAATGGGAAAAAGATGGGTGACTGATATTATTGCGGATAATGACCCAAATGATGAGTCCTATTTTCCGTACATGAACGGTCAATTTGTTTTTAAAAACGCGGTGGTTCGCTTTAGTGAAGTTATTCTGGAGGGACTTGAGGCTAATCATTTAACCCCGAAAGACATTAGTATGCTGGTGCCGCATCAAGCAAATCTTAGAATATCACAGTTCATTCAAAAGAAATTTGGACTTCAGGACGACCAAGTGTTTAATAATATTATGAAATATGGGAATACCACAGCAGCCTCTATCCCCATAGCATTAACAGAAGCTTGGGAGCAGGGAAAAATTAAAGAAGGCGACTTGGTGGTTTTAGCAGCTTTTGGTAGTGGTTTCACTTGGGGCAGTGTTATTATTAGATGGTGATTAAGTTTAAATTATTCTTTTAGAATGCTATCCTAATCTTGGGCTTTCAGATTTTAAAACCTTGAACGTAGTGGAGCTAAAAAATAAAACCCCAATTTACATTGGGGTTTCTATCATCATTAATGTGCACTAAACACTAACCATTAACTATAAAAATACAGCATTAACGACAAAATCTTACTATTATTTTCGGAGTCCAAATAGACGAATTTTTTTTTAAAATTGAATTTCTTAACATACTTTAACCTCTTTATGGATAAAATACAAAAAACTCTTGTTATTGGCGCTTCGTTAAACCCTAATAGATATAGCTACATAGCCCTAAAAAAACTTGTAGAAAAATCGATTGAAACAGAAGCTTTTGGTTTAAAAAGGGGTATGGTTAGCGGAGTACAAATTAAAACTAATTTTAGTGAATTTCAAAATATACATACCGTTACTTTATATCTAAATCCGAAAAGGCAAATTGAATATTACCATCAAATCATAAGTCTAGCTCCTAAAAGAATAATTTTTAATCCGGGAACCGAAAATCCTGATTTTTATAAGTTGTTAAGGCAAAAGGCAATTGAAGTTGAAATTGCTTGTACCTTAGTATTGTTAGCAACAGATCAATATGGGGAGTTTTAAATTGTATTTTGTAGCAATAAATCATAGAAAATTGTAATTTTGACCTTATGGAATTTTCTTCAAAATTATTAGAAAACGCGGTATATGAGATAGCTCAATTACCAGGAATTGGTAAGCGCACAGCCCTTCGTTTGGCACTACATTTGTTAAAACAACCAACAGCACAAACAGATCGGCTTACAGGTGCATTAGTAAATTTAAGAAATAAAATAAAATTTTGCACCAGTTGTCATAATATTTCTGATGTAGCACTTTGTGAAATATGTGCAAATCCTAAGAGAGATGATTCAATTATTTGTGTAGTAGAAGATATAAGAGATGTTATGGCTATTGAAAATACTGGGCAATATCGGGGTCTCTACCATGTTTTAGGTGGTAAAATTTCTCCGATGGAATGTGTAGGGCCACAAGATTTAACCATAGCATCCCTTATTGGGAAAGCAAAACAAGGAAACATAAACGAGTTGATATTTGCCTTAAGTTCCACGATGGAAGGTGATACCACCAATTTTTACATTTTTAAACAACTAGAAAATATAACAATTAAAACATCAACCATAGCAAGGGGAATTTCCGTTGGAGATGAGTTGGAATATGCCGATGAGGTTACTTTAGGGCGTAGTATATTAAACAGAATTCCCTTCGAAAATGCAATCAAGGCGTCTTAAAAAATGTTATAATAAATATAAGTAAAAGACGTTATTTTTAGTACTTTCGCAAATTAATATAGTAATAAAGTGTTTTAATTGATGATATGTCAAAATTTGAATTAAAATTACCACAAATGGGAGAGAGTGTTGCAGAAGCAACATTGACTACTTGGCTAAAAGAAGTTGGCGATACAGTGGAAATGGATGAACCTGTTTTTGAAATAGCGACAGACAAAGTAGATTCAGAAGTGCCAAGTGAAGTGGAAGGTATATTGGTAGAAAAATTTTTTAAGGTAGATGATGTTATTGCTGTTGGCCAAACAGTGGCAATTATTGAAATAAAGGGTAAAGAAGAAAAGCCAATAGGAATAACAATAGCTACTGAACCAATTCCACAAGCGCAAGCCATTGGAGACGAGTTTAAGGCACTCAAAGATGCCACTCATACACCTCTTGAAGAACAGACAGATACTGATCGCTTTTATTCTCCATTAGTTAAGAATATTGCAAAAGAAGAAGGTATATCAATCCAAGAACTCGATGCCATTGTTGGTACAGGTAAAGATGGAAGAGTTACAAAAGACGATATTTTAAGTTTTATTGACAAAAGAAAATCAAACCCACAGACAGCAATAAGCACTCTGGTAAAAGAAGCTCCTCAACCTGAGCCCCAAAAAATCGTAGTTCAGGATCGGCCTATTGTATCTGCTGAAAAACCGAAAGAAAACATAAGCCCAGTCGCCTCCGTATTACCCAATGGTAATGAAGTTATTCCTATGAGTAGAATGGGTAAACTTATTGCGCAATACATGGTGGATAGTATTTCAACTTCTGCTCATGTTCAAAGTTTTGTTGAAGTTGATGTTACCAATATGGTAAATTGGCGAAATAAAGTTAAAGATACATTTGAAAAGCGAGAAGGCGAGAAATTGACTTTTACGCCCATATTTATGGAAGCTGTAGCAGTGGCCTTAAAGAAGTATCCCATGATGAATGTTTCCGTTGATGGCGATAATGTTATAAAAAAGAAAAATATTAATATAGGTATGGCAGCCGCTTTACCTGACGGTAATTTAATTGTTCCAGTGATAAAAAATGCAGATCAATTAAACTTAGTCGGAATGGCTAGAGCTGTAAATGATTTAGCCGCCAGAAGTAGAGATAACAAATTAAAGCCAGACGAAATAAAAGAAGGCACTTATACGGTAACTAATGTTGGTACTTTTGGCAGTGTTTTCGGTACGCCAATCATCAATCAGCCGCAAGTGGGTATTCTTGCCTTAGGTGCTATCAGGAAAGTGCCTTCGGTGATAGAAACTAATGAAGGCGATTTTATAGGTATCCGAAGTAAAATGTTTTTATCTCACAGTTATGATCATAGAGTCGTAAACGGGGCACTTGGCGGAATGTTCGTAAAAACAATTGCCGATTATCTTGAAGCTTGGGATATCAATAGAGAAGTCTAGTCTATTGAGTAATTACAATTTTTAAAGCTCCAGTTAGGAGCTTTTTTTAATTTATAAGCTTTTCAAATTTTTTCAGCGTATTGAAAAACTTATATTTGTGCAAATTATATAAAAATGCAACTAAAGCTAACAAGACCAATTTGTTTTTTTGATCTAGAAACAACAGGCGTAAACGTGGCAAAAGACCGAATTGTTGAAATTGCTATTTTAAAAATTTTTCCGAATGGGAATCAAGAAAGTAAAACTTGGCTTGTAAATCCTGAAATGCAAATTCCCGATGAAGTAATTGCCGTTCACGGAATTACGAACGAAAAAGTGGCTAACGAGCCTACTTTCAAGGAACTATCCAAGGAGATTTTTAAAATGATAAAAGATAGCGATTTGGGTGGTTTTAATTCCGATCGCTTTGATATTCCTTTATTGGCGGAAGAAATGCTAAGGGCAGAAATAGATTTTGATATGAAAAATACTGTTTCTGTAGATGTTCAAACTATTTTTCATAAAATGGAAAAAAGAACCTTAGGCGCTGCCTATAAATTTTATTGCGATAAAGATTTAACGGATGCTCATAGTGCTGAGGCAGATACTAACGCTACCTACGAAGTACTTTTGTCACAGTTAGATAGATATCCAGAATTAGAAAATAATATTAAAAAATTAGCCGAATTTTCATCCCATAAAAGAACCGTTGATTTTGCTGGGTTTATAATTTTTGATGAGGATGATGAAGAAATTTTTTCGTTTGGCAAGCATAAAGGAAAAAAAGTTCATGCCGTTTTAGAAGATGAACCCGGTTATTTTAGTTGGATATTAAATGCGGATTTCCCTTTGTACACCAAAAAAATTCTGACCCAAATTAAACTAAGTAAATTAAATAATAAATTAAGTTAATGCTGTGATTATTGATTTTATTGGTTAATTCAGCAAAAGTATAAGCTTAAGAAGTATTTTTTGATGAGATTGTTTATGATTATAAAACAAAAGATGATAGCTCCTTTACAGATTTAAGCTTCTTAAATATCATAGCCTATGTTTTGAAATGAAGAATGGCATTCTTCCTCATCTCTAATTTAAAAAACGAATCAATACTAACTCTTTAAATTATAGATATACTTTTGTTAAAAAATTACCTGTTAAAACAAGTATATTTGATGATGGTATGGTTTTTTTAAGCTTAAAGAAGTTATGATTTGAAACCTTGCAATACCTATGTTTAAATCCTTTTGGTATTTAAGCTAATGGTCAGGGAAAATGGGTAAGTTTGGTTGTGAAATTTAAGCATTAATTATAAACTTGATTCTTATAATTGGGTAATAGTAACTATAAAATAATTTGTTTTTAAAAAGTATGAAGATAATCTGTATCGGTAGAAATTATACCGCTCATATTGAAGAATTGCAAAACGAAAAACCAACAGAACCTGTAGTTTTTATAAAGCCCGATTCTTCTGTATTGCCAAAAGAACAAGATTTTTATATTCCTGAATTTTCGAATGATATTCATTATGAGGTTGAGGTTTTGGTGAAAATTAAAAAAGTAGGAAAGCATATTGAAGAAAAATTTGCATCTCAGTACTATGATGAAATAGGATTGGGGATAGATTTTACTGCACGTGATGTGCAACAAGCGCTAAAGGAAAAAGGTTTGCCATGGGAAAAAGCTAAAGGTTTTGATGGTGCGACGGTTATTGGACATTGGTTGCCTAAAACAAATTTTAAAAATTTAAATGATTTAAATTTTACGCTTTCAAAAAATAATGAAATAGTTCAAAATGGCAATACTCGGTTAATGCTTTGGAAGATAGACGAAATTATAGCCTATGTAAGTACATTTTTTACACTGAAAAAAGGAGATATATTATTTACAGGCACACCTTCAGGTGTTGGTAGAGTAAAAACTAATGATTACCTTTCAGGTTGCCTAGAAGGTATAGAAATGTTTCATTTAAACATCAAATAAAATGATATACAGTTTGGATAAACTAAAGGAATTGGCAGATGGAGATGAGGATTTTATTCAATCTGTGGTAGCAGTATTTTTGGATGAAGTTCCTGAGGATTTAGGGCAACTAGAAGTAGCAATAAAACAAAAAAACTATCCATCTATTTATCAATTAGCACACAAAATAAAGCCTAATGTAGATTTGCTTGGGATGGAACAAACTCGTGCCGCTGCTTTAGAAATAGAAAATTTAGGAAAACAAGGTAATACAGGGGAACAGATAGATAAAATTTTCCCAATCTTAAAAAATGATATTTATCAAGTAGTTTCTGAACTTAAAAAGGACTTTAATCTTTAATGTTTGCAGAAATCATTACTATCGGCGATGAAATTCTCATTGGTCAGATTATTGATACAAATTCTGCTTTTATTGCTCAAGAGCTCAATAAAATTGGTGTTTCGGTAGTTCAGATAACTTCTATACAAGATGATAAAAATCATATTCTTAAATCTTTAAAGGATGCAGAGTCGCGAGCAGATATCGTACTTATTACTGGCGGTTTAGGGCCAACAAAGGATGACGTTACCAAACATACGCTTTGCGAATATTTTAATGATCATTTGGTCGAGAATGAGTCTGTTTTACTTCATGTAGAAAATATTTTTAAAAAATATAGTATCGCGCCTTTATTGCAAGTCAATAAAAATCAGGCTTTAGTGCCTTCAAAAGCACAAGTTCTGCCAAATGAATTTGGCACTGCACCCGGATTGTGGTTGAAAAACAACCAAACCGTTTTTGTCTCTATGCCTGGTGTGCCTTTTGAAATGAAGAATTTAATAAAAAACCAAGTGATTCCCAAAATTCAGAAGGAGTTTGATAGGCCTTTTATTGTGCATAAAACAATCATTACCTACGGTTTGGGAGAGAGTGCGCTTGCTCAAAAAATTGAAGATTGGGAAGATAATCTTCCGAAAGATATAAAATTAGCTTATTTGCCAAGTCTAGGAAAGGTGCGGTTGCGGTTAAGTACAAAAGGTAAAAATTTAAAATATCTTGAAGAACAAATTAAATCGCAAACTCAAAAACTCTATAGTTTAATTACGGATATAGTTCATACGGAAGATGATGGGGAATCTATAGAGGAAATTATCGCAAAATTACTGATTCAGAAAGGGATGACTTTAGCTACCGCCGAAAGTTTTACAGGAGGTAAAATAGCAGAATTAATTACCCAATTGCCAGGTGCATCAGCTTATTTTAAAGGGACTATTGTTAGTTATGCTACAGAAGCTAAAATAAATGTTTTACAAGTTCCTAAAGCTGTTATAGAAAAAGAGTCGGTAGTAAGTGCAGCAGTAGCGGAAATTATGGCTCAAAATGTGCGAAAGTTGATGAAAACAGATTTTTCAATTGCCACTACGGGGAATGCTGGACCTACTAAAGGAGACTCAAATGAAGAAATTGGAACGGTATTTATAGCCATCGCTAGTGAAAAAGGAGTGATTTCTGAAAAGTTTTTGATGGGTGCTCAACGAGAAAGAGTAGTGCAAAAGTCTGTTTATAAGGCATTTGAGATGCTTCAAAAAGAAATATTAAAATTCTAAAAAAGAAGTTTGTACGTCCCATAAAAAAGGTATAAATTTGCATCCTGTTTAAAAATAACACAAACCCTAGCATATGTCAAAAGTTTGCGAAATTACTGGAAAGAGAGCTATGTTTGGAAACAACGTATCGTTTTCTATTAACAAAACAAAAAGAAGGTTCAATGTGAATCTTTCTAAAAAGCGTTTCTACATTCCTGAAGAAGACCGTTGGGTTACTTTAAAAGTATCTGCACGGGGATTAAAGTCCATCAATAAAAAAGGGATTTCTGCAGTTTTGAAAGAAGCTAGTGCAAATGGATTAATTAAGTAATCCAAAAAAAATATAGTAAGATGGCTAAGAAAGGTAATAGAATCCAAGTTATTTTGGAATGTACAGAGCATAAGGAGTCAGGACAGCCTGGAACTTCAAGATACATTACAACAAAAAACAAAAAGAACACTCCAGATAGAATAGAGCTTAAGAAATTTAATCCTATTTTAAAGAAAATGACTGTTCACAAAGAAATTAAATAATTTTTCGTCATAGACGAAAATTAAAAATTTATACATCATGGCAAAGAAAACAGTAGCATCGTTACAAACTAGTTCAAAAAGATTGACAAAAGCCATTAAAATGGTGAAGTCTCCCAAAACTGGCGCTTATACTTTTACAGAATCAGTAATGACTCCAGAAGCATTAGACGCTTGGTTTAGTAAAAAATAATATTGCTAACATACATTCGCTTAAGGCTGCTTTCGAAAGATAGCAGCTTTTTTATTTTAAATATTTATCTATTTTTTTGTCTAATATTCAAATTGATGTAACTGGTATTAGCTAACTCCTTGAAACTCTTTTATATTCATCACCTATTTTGCTTCCAACAAATTTACTTTCTTATCGGACATTCTGCGATGAGTTTGGTCAGAACAGAAGTATAATTAGCTATTCAATATTTTATTGATTATAAAGGATTGTTATGGCTCATTTCATATCTTTGAAACAAAGAATTTTAAAGTAGTATGAGTTTATTTAAAAAACTGTTTTCTTCTGAAAAAAAGGAAACATTAGATAAAGGTTTAGAAAAAACAAAGACTTCATTTTTTGGAAAATTGAATAAAGCCGTTGCTGGAAAATCAAAAGTAGATGATGATGTTCTTGATGATTTAGAAGAAATTTTAGTAAGTTCTGATGTTGGCGTAACAACCACACTTAAAATTATCAAAGGTATTGAAGCCCGTGTTGCTAAAGATAAGTATGTTGGGACTGATGAATTAAATAAAATTTTAAGAGAAGAGATTGCAAAATTATTGTCAGAAACTAATTCTGGAGATGAGGTAGAATTTAGCGTCCCAAAAGATAAAAAGCCCTATGTTATCATGGTTGTTGGTGTTAATGGTGTTGGAAAAACAACAACAATTGGAAAATTAGCGTATCAATTTAAAAAAAATGGTTTTAAAGTAGTTTTAGGGGCTGGGGATACCTTTAGAGCTGCAGCTATAGACCAATTGCAAATTTGGGCAGATAGAGTAGGCGTGCCGATTATAAAACAACAAATGGGTAGTGACCCTGCCTCTGTGGCTTTTGACACGATAAGTTCGGCAGTAAAACAAGATGCAGATGTTGTAATTATTGATACCGCTGGAAGATTGCACAACAAGATAAATTTAATGAACGAGCTTGCTAAAGTAAGTCGGGTGATGCAAAAAGTGGTGCCCAATACCCCTCATGATGTTTTGTTGGTTTTGGATGGCTCAACAGGTCAGAATGCTTTTGAGCAGGCCAAAGAGTTTACAAGAGCTACCAATGTTACTTCATTAGCGGTTACAAAATTAGACGGTACCGCCAAAGGAGGCGTCGTCATCGGAATTTCGGATCAGTTTCAAATACCCGTAAAATATATTGGAGTAGGCGAAGGAATTGAAGATCTTCAAGTTTTTAATAAAATTGAATTTGTAGATTCATTTTTTGGCGCTAAGTAGTTTTGTAAATGGGAGCTTGCTTGTTTTAATAAAATTGAGTGCTGAAATGTAAGGTAATAAATATTAAGTAGAAAATCTGAAATTAGAAATACTAAGAAAAAAAGAGAATGCAGAGCAGAGAAGTAAAAGTTCGTAACCTTTTATGTATTTGCTATATTCTAAAAAAAAATCTAAATAATTAAACCAAAAATCCACCTATGAAAAAGTTACTATTCGCATTCAGTATTTGTGTTTTATTCTTTTCATGTAAAGAAGAAAAAAGCATCAAGGAAAATGTTGTGTTATGGCAACCTTATAACGACTCGTTGGAAGTTGCCCAAAATGCAGATCACGAAACGGAGAGGATGCGTTATAAACTTATTCAGTCTAAAGTATTAGATAAAAACCAGGTCTTTTTACCTCTTTATGATGAGGTTTCTAAAGTTACCGAAGCTCATTATTTAAAATGGAAACCTTTTATTTTAGAACAAGATATTCCTACGATACAAGCACATATAGCTAAAGGCGATTTATCTTATGAAAATCTGGTTTTATTTTATTTATATCGAATTTATAAGTACGAATTGAATAATGAAACAACGCTAAATACAATTTTAGCACTCAATAAAAATGTAGTTGATGAGGCAAGGGCCATAGATAAAGCTTCTAAAAAAAATTCTAAAAAAGAGCATCATCCTATTTATGGAATGCCAATTTTGCTGAAAGATAATATTGATACTGAGGGCATGAACACCACGGCGGGATCTATTGCTTTAATCAACAATGCGGTTGACAACGCTTTTATTGTTAAACAGCTAAAGAGACATGGAGCTTTAATTTTAGGAAAAGTTAATTTAAGTGAATGGGCTTATTTTTTATGTTCGGGTTGCCCTGTAGGCTATAGTGCTGTTGGCGGACAAACCTTAAACCCTTATGGCAGAAAAATATTTGAAACAGGCGGTTCTAGTGCGGGTAGCGGTACATCAGTAGCTGCCAATTATGCCGTTGCGGCGGTGGGTTCAGAAACTTCTGGTTCTATTTTATCGCCTTCTAGTCAGAATTCTGTGGTTGGTTTAAAACCTACGATTGGGTTATTAAGTAGAAGTGGAATTGTACCTATTTCTAGCACCTTGGATACACCTGGTCCTATGACTAAAAATGTAATTGATAATGCTATTTTATTATCCGCTATGACTGGGAAAGATGTCGCCGATGCAAAATCTGTTGCAACCGATGCTGATTACTTAAATATAGTTTCAAATTCTAATTTTTTAGAAGGTAAGCGTTTCGGAGCCTTTAAAAATTTAATGGAGAACGATTCTATTTATGCCGCAACCATGGCAAAATTAAAGAGCATGGGGGCTATTATTGTTGAATTTACTCCAGAACAAATAGACTTGCCGGGATTTTTGAGTATTTTGAACATAGATATGAAGAACGATCTTCCTGCATATATAAAAACAAACGTAAAAAATAAAGATGGTGTAAAAGTGACTTCTATTGCAGATGTAATTGCTTTTAATAATCAAGATTCACTCACGAGAATTCCTTACGGTCAATCTTTATTTGAAGGTATCATGGCTGATACTACTTCGGCTGAGGAATTAGCAATCATCATCGAGAATCTGGAAGTATCAAGTCGCTCTTTTTTTGATAAAATATTAGATCAGCATAATTTAGATGCTATTTTGAGTATAAATAATTACCATGCAGGCTTTGCTGCGGTGGCAAAATATCCTGCTTTAACCATTCCTATGGGATACAAAACTACAGGCGAACCCATAAGTTTAACTTTTATCGCAAAGCAGTTTCAAGAAGCTAAATTATTGCAATTAGGGGCGGCTTATGAAAAAGGCACCAAAATCAGGAAAATGCCCAAAGCTTTTGTTGATTAATCAATAAAAGTTAAACTTTTGATATATTCTTATTGGGTTAAAAAAGAATGTATTCATACCATTTATCATTTGAAATTACTGTAATAAAATGCGCCCTTTCCTTTTATATTTCAATTTTAAAAGAATTGTAGCTACGGCTGTGCTTTGTTTTTTAATATCATATAAAGAAAAAATTCATCATTTTTCTTTTGCAGTAATTTCAAACCGTAATTGATATGACCATTTTTTTACTGTATTTGGTGAGAATATTATGGTTTCGCTACTAAAATGAGCTTACTAATAGTATGGCTATAATAAGTGCTATAGCTATACTAATTTGTATTGATATGCTGGTGTTATCTTAGGCCTGTTTTAGCCAAACCACTAACCGCTAACTAATCAATCAAATCATTAATTCTAGTCCACAAGTCATTATCAAAATTCGAAAGACCAAAGTTGACATCATCACCGGCGTCCCCCATTCTAATAATCACTAAATTTTTACTGGGAACAACGTATATTTTTTGGTCATTTTTTCCTAAAGCAGCATACATATCCACAGGAGCATTCGGAATTAAAGAACCATTAAACTGGAATTGCGTTTGAGGTAATCGATAGCTAGATTTCCCATTGAGCCACCATAAATAACCATAAGCCTGATTGATATTTTGAGATGTATTCACACCTTCATTTAAAAAATCTTTGGGAATGATTTGTTGATTCTCCCATTTTCCATCAGCAGAAATTAAAAGACCAAAGCGAGCCATACTTCGTGTATTACTCCAATAAACGCTCAATCGGCCAAGGTCTATCCAAGTGCCGGTCATTCCAGTTTTATCCCTTAATTTCGAATTAAAATAAGTGTTCCAAGCTACATTACTTGTTTCTGAAATTATATCTTGTAATTTTACATAAACAGGTGCATAGGCCCAACGATTTCCAGCATCAGCAACATATTGCAAATTACCAGGCGAAACATCATCGCCTAGAGTTTCATCTAAGCCAGAAGTCATCGTTAAAAGATTTTTAACGGTAATTAGGTTTTCCTTCTGTAGAGGAGCACTTGTCCAGCCATTACCCAAATAATCGGATACTTTATTATTAATATCGAAAAGACCTTCTTCTTGAGCGATGCCCGTTACGGCGGTTGTCAAAGTTTTTCCGGCACTAGCCCAATACCAAACTTTAGAGGCGTCGTGAGTATTCATGTACTCTTCTAAAACTATTTTACCCTTGTGGAGTACCATAAAGCTTTTGGTATTTTTTTCTTCCAGAAAATCGAGTAGGGCTTGTAATTTTCCCTGATTCCAATTTAAGTTTTGAATACTTGTTGTTTCCCAAGTATTTGAACCTATTGGCGGAAAATAAATTTCATCGCTAGCTATTTCTTCATTTGACGCTCCATTTGTTGAACAAGCGACAAAACCAATAGTAAACAATATAAAAAGTAGATATTTTGTTGTTTTCATAGGGATTGATTTTTTAATAGGACGATAAAATGATCAAAAGGTTTAATTAAAGCTATTTGATTATTAAGACAATAACGTTATTTTAATAATAAATAATATAAGTAGCTAGGTCTTTTTTCTTATCGTACTTTTGCACTTTATTTGAAGCTATGCGTACAAAAACTCTGAAAAAGAATATTATAAATGTGGTAACATTAGGATGCTCTAAGAATGTCTATGATTCTGAGGTGCTTATGGGGCAATTAAAAGCCAATAAAAAGACAGTAGTTCACGAAGGAGAAGGCAATATTGTCGTGATTAATACCTGCGGATTTATTGCTAATGCTAAGGAAGAAAGTGTGAATACAATATTAGAATTTGTACAGAAAAAAGAAGCTGGCCTTGTCGATAAAGTTTTTGTTACGGGTTGTTTGAGTGAGCGCTATAAGCCAGACTTACAAAAAGAAATTCCGAATGTAGATGAATATTTTGGGACTAGCGAATTGCCTAATTTATTAAAAGCTTTAGGTGCAGATTATAAGCACGAACTTATTGGGGAGCGTTTAACTACAACGCCAAAAAATTATGCCTATTTAAAAATTGCGGAAGGTTGTGACAGGCCTTGTTCTTTTTGTGCAATTCCCTTAATGCGTGGAAAACATAAAAGTACACCTATTGAACATTTAGTAACTGAAGCTGAAAAATTAGCTGCAAAAGGAGTTAAAGAACTTATTTTAATTGCACAAGATTTAACCTATTACGGATTAGATTTATATAAGAAAAGAAATTTGGCGGAGCTTTTAAAAGCTTTGGTAAAAGTGGATGGGATTGAATGGATTCGTTTGCATTATGCATTCCCAACAGGTTTTCCGATGGATGTTTTAGAAATAATGAAAGAAGAACCTAAGGTTTGTAATTATTTAGATATTCCACTACAACATATTTCTGACGCAATACTTAAAAGTATGCGTAGAGGTACTACGCAAGAAAAAACGACTAAATTACTACAAGAGTTTAGAGCTGCGGTATCTAATATGACGATTAGGACAACATTAATTGTGGGGTATCCAGGAGAAACCGAGGAAGATTTTCAAACCATGAAAGATTGGGTTATTGCTATGCGTTTTGAGCGTTTAGGTTGTTTTACTTATAGTCATGAAGAAAATACCCATGCTTATAATTTAGAGGATAATGTTCCAGAAGAAGTAAAGCAACAAAGAGCTTCTGAGATTATGGAAATTCAATCTCAGATTTCATGGGAATTAAATCAAGAAAAAATAGGGCAGACCTTACGCTGCATTATCGACCGTAAAGAGGGAAACCATTTTATAGGAAGAACAGAATTTGATTCCCCAGATGTAGATAACGAAGTTTTGATTGATGCCTCAAAATTCTATTTAAAAGTAGGCGATTTTGTAAATATAAAAATTGAAGAAGCAGCAGATTTTGATTTGTATGGGGTGCCAGCTTAATCAACTTTGACAAAGTTTAGCAATACATAAATACTTTGCTTGAGGATAGTGAATTTCAAGGATATTTTGGGGTTTTTATAAAATAATTTTATTCTTCCATACTTTTAGTCAAATATATGACATAAGCTTTTGCTTCTTTTGAACATTGATTTTTATCTATAAATTTGCTGAAAATTGTTGAGTTTCTTAACTTATTTCATTCTTTTTTCACCGTCTTTGTTTTTGACCCCCTATAAATCAAAAACTTTTTGAATATTTTCTTTGACTAAAGTTTAGAAGTCATTACGTATAATTTAATTTAATAAAATTTATCGCCAATTTACAGATTTAATATTGCAATCTACATTGCAAATATTCTCAACGATACAATCCAATTCTTCGAAGTCTTTTAGAACCTTAATTGAATCTTCTTTCATAAAGACAGTCTTTTTTTTTAGTTTTTGACATAAAAATAAAATATCAGCACTGAATCGCAGCGTAGTGTATTAAGCAAGTGCGTTTATGATTATTTTGTCAAATATAAATATTTTCTATACACATTATCTCAACCAAACAGCAACCAAAAATCAATTAATAAAAAAGGTCATTTTCAAATTCATTATTTTTTAGCGTTTAAAAAATCTTAAACCTTTTTAATCATACCCACAGTAAACCATACAATAATCCCAATAATCAGAATCATTAGGCCCCAAAGCCACTTTTTATCTTCAAAAAGGGGTTTTGTTTCTAGGACTGCGGTTTTGGCAATCGCTATGGATTCACTTACTTGTATAGTATTTACTATTTTCGGCAATACATTTGGCAAGGTGCGAATGTCATAGTTCGGCGTCTTGGCATTTTCATTACCATAAACCAAATAATACGTGGCAGGTTTATCAAAGCGCACAAAGATCTCGTGCTGTAAACCTTTAACCCCTATCTCGGCAACCTCTAAAGGTTCATGATCTTGATGGGCTATGGTGATTTTTATTTTTTTAGCTTTTTTACTCGGAAAATCAAATATATTTTTTTCTAAGGAGCTTAAAGTTCCATTAAATATGTTGCGATAATTAATGTGATAGCCTTTTTCAGTCTTCACGCTATCTAACGCACAAGCAATGGTAATTGACCTATAATAATCTATACTATCTTTAACTTTTAAAGTTATATTGTTAATTAAAGCGGCGTTTTTTAAGGTAACAGTTAAGGTAGTTTCTTTAGTATTTTCATCAAAATTGCTTTTTTTATCTTTTATAACAAACGAATTGTAAATTGCCCTTGTTTCTTGTTTCTGAAAAATTTTAGCGTCATCTAATTTCGGATCTTCAGCAGTAGGTATGGTTATTTTGTAATATTTATAAGATGAATTTGGAAAATTAAGGCTTGTAAAAGCATAATCCGTGTGCTGATTTTGAATTGCGATTATTCTATAATTTTCTTGAATTGCCACCCATTCTGATAAATTTTGACCACCCTCTAAAGTAATCTTGTAATCAAAATTTTTAGCATAAAAATCCAAAATTATTTCATTGATAATTTGCTGATTTTCTATTTCATAAATGTAAGAATAGGCTGTGTTAGTATGGCTCGCATTTAAGGCTTTAAAATAAACTGCCTGATTTTTATACCTACTAGTTTCCGCCTTTAAAATAAAAGGAGCTTCAATAGTGTCATTTGTAGTTATGCCATACACACGCACATCATCTAAGCCATCTCTGGCTTCCGCAAAAACCTGTTCTGGCAAAATTATCCTATGCCACTGATCTGTTATGCCTTTTATTTCACTTTTATAGGAATAGTCTTTTAATTGAGCGCCTAAATAAGTACTCAAAAACAAACATATAAGCAATAGTTTATTCGTTTTTTGGCTCATTTTCAATTTGTTTAGTGTATTTGGTGTAAAGAAAGGAGATTACTAATAACAGCACCCCAAGGGAAACAAATACAATGGTTTTTGATATCGTGTCTAAATCGGCAATATCATAAAAGAATAACTTTATTAGTGTAATGCCAAAAAGCACAATGCCCGTTATTCTCAGGTGCTTTTTATGTTTCCAAATGCCGATAACAACCAAGAAAAGAGAATATGCGCCATATAGAATACTTAAATTCATTTTGTAGGAGTTGCTGATGCCGCCGATATCCATCCAATGCAATAGTTCGCTACTTAGGAGCCATAAAATGGTAAAATGTAATCCTATTTCAAGCGACATTTTAAAGTTCAATTTCATAAAAGTCTGTTTGCCATAGGCGTAAACAGGATAAATTAAAGCTCCTAAAAATAAAAATGATATATAGCGGATGCTTAAATTAAAGCCACCACGATTATAATATTCGGCTAAATTTTGATCTAAATAGCTAATTCTTAATTCGCTTAGAACATAAAGTCCAAAACTTAGGAAGATAAATATGGTGAGCAAATTAAATATTAAATTAGCAATACCAAATACTCTATTTTTAATTTTTTTGATATTCACAAAAGATAAAATTGTAAAGTATAATAGCGTATAATTTACTAGCCAAATATCTTTAAAATCTAATAAATCATAATTGTAAAGTGTTGATCCATAATCATCATTATTAGAAACGTTAATCATTGAATCTTGAAATAATTGATCGTAATACGCACTAATTTCAAGGGCAAAAGAACAATAACAAATAATTAAAAAGAAAATAGGAATTAATGCCGTCATTAATTTTGACAATCCATTTTTGGCTTTATTTTCTATGCTGTATTTTGTGTTGCTGTTTAGCCAAGTAATGACTCCGAAGGCAATTAAAATTATTATAGAACTTAAAAAATTGACATTTAAAAAGGGTGTATATTTCTTTTCTTCAAAACTGTAATACGTATCGTAAATAGCCGACCAGTCCTGAAAAAGGCTAAAAAAGGCTAAAAAAATCAAAATATAAGACAGGTTTCTATAGAGTTTAATTTCTTTACTTAAACCAATCCAAAATAGCAATGCAGCTTCAACTGCCCATAAAATAGTTACCCAGCTACCGTCTAACTGAACCGGAATGGTGATGGTAACAAAGGTCAAAACCAAAGCGGCAATGAGGTAAAATAATTTTTTATCTGCTAATTTTTGTTTAAAAATAATGCTTGCTACCACAAAATGAATGATGGCATTGGCAAGTGTAAATAATCCTAAAAGCTCCTTGGTGTTTTCGTTTTCAGATAATAAATAAAAACCTACACCATAGAATAAAAACGAATTAAAAAATACAATGATAACATCACTTGCGTTAAAGTTTTCTTTTTTGATGAATTTATAACCGATAAACGCTAAATAAAAAATCACAAAAAATACACTTGCAAAGCTTATGGCTATGAAAAAATGATTTTTTTCTACATAAGAAAAAGCCAACCATGTGGTATAAATAAGCCAAGTAAAAGCAAAAGAAACGTAATATAAAGGCTTCCAGTATTTTTTAAAAGCAACAACTAAAATTCCAATATTAATAATCGTCATATAAATTAAAAGTGTAAACACATCACCTGAACCAGTGCTTAACAAAAAAGGTACGGCGTATGCTCCCACCAAACCAATGTGCGCAATAATTTGTTTATTGTAATTTAAAGCAGTGACGACGGCAAAAACGGTGAATAATACCATGAGAATAAATGCCGCCAATTGGGGTAAAATGGCATACAAACTATAGGCGGCAAAGGTGATAAAATATAAAATAGTTATAGCGCCACTTACCAAAACGGAACTATAATTTAAATATTTGCCTTTTAATTTTATCCCGAAAACCAATAGGGCTAAACCCACCAAGTACCCTAGAATAATTCTCGTTAGTGGGCTAATTAAATTATTTTCAATGCTATACTTAGCACCAATAACTACCCCCATAATCGTAATTAGAATTCCGATTTTATTGATTAGGTTTTCGCCAATAAATTTTTCTAAATCTGATTTTTGTTTTGGCGTATTACTTTGAATAACAGGTTCGGCAATTTTTTCTGTTTTTGTTTTTTGTGAGTTTTCAATAGGTTTAGTAACTTCTTGAATGCTTGTTTCCTCAACAGCATTAACTGGGTTTTCTATATTTTTTTCAGAAATAATAGGTTTTGTTTTTTCAAAAGGTTTTTCAACTCGCGAAACGCCTAATTTTTTGAGTTCATTGATTTCTTTGTATAAATCCATCAACTCTTTGGCAAAACCTTCTTGTTTTGATAGGAGTATCTCTAATTTGTCTTCGAGTTTTTTGATATATTCTTGGTTGCCATTCATAGCTTGGTTATTGTGATACTATAACTTATATAATTTTATTTTATTTTTTTCGCAGTAATTCTTGTTGGTAAATTTCTTGCCCTAAAGCCGCCAAAAACGGAATCCCCACCGTATCATACTCGTAAACATTATCATTAAATATTTGATTATTGTTGACTAAAATTGTGGCAGTAAGTAAAAAATCTATGTTGTTTTTAGTATCCTTTATATAGGCACAATCCGTTAGTGTTCCATACGCATAGCCAACCTTATTATATATTTCGATGTTTTTTGGAATAGGTTCTTTATTGTCGCCGAACATGAAAAATTTTACATAACTATCATAATATTCTTTTTTATCATAACCGAGCGCTGCGGGTAGGGTTTGCATGGATTTTAAAAGATAATTGTGCTGCTCTTTCGTTAAATTAAATCGCTGTTCTTTTGTGAAATTTTGCGGAAAAATTATCCGTTTTAAAACCTCGTGCTGTGCATCAATAGGGTAAAAGTTTTTCAAGCTAAAATCAAAAGGCTCTGTTATTAAAATATCATCTTCAAAATAGCCTTTCCCTTTTTGCAATCTGTTTAACTGTAAAGGTTTTATGGGCTTACTAATTATTTTTTCGATGATCTGGGTAGTGCTGTCATTTTTATAAAAAACAATAGCGTTTGTGGTAATATCATCAGAATTTAGGGTAGAAACCCTATGCGAAATCCGAACATTTTTAATGCCCTTACTTTGTAATTGTTGGTTGATTTCATCTTGTCCTAAAAATTCAAATAAACGATTGTAGGCCTCATTATCACTAACGGCAAAAAGCTTTGAAACTTCATTTGCAACCGTCGTTTCAAGCGTATCACCTTCAATATAAAATTTTGTATTCATGGTAAAACCCTCCATGCTATTCAGTTTTTCTAAGGCTAAAACGGCAACCGGGAATTTTACAGAACTCGCAGGGTAGAAATATTGATTTGGATTGTTTTGAAAATCGTACTCCGCGAAAATAATACTATTATTAGTTCTGTTTATTTGGGTGTATTTTATCTGAACCTCATACTTATCTAAACTATCAATTATTCTTTTTATAGCCGCATTTTCACTTTTAAGTGCAGTTTCAATTGGGTTTCCTATTATTTTGACTTCTTCTTTACAAGAAAATAAGAGAAAGCCTAAAACGGAATATAGAAATATTATTTTAGTGCTCATAAGTTTGTTTTACTTTGAATTATAAATTTCTCCTCTATGCGGTTTTAAGGCATCTCTAACAGGGATCATTTCAGATTGATCAACCACTAAATAAGCAAGGCTGTATAGCTCATTTATTACTGTAAAACCTGTAATATTAACGGAGAGCTTTTCCGATGCGCTATATTCTTTAAGATGTATTTCGTGATGTTCCGCTGTTCTTGAGGCTGCGGGACCTCTAAAATCCCATATAAGTTTTATTAATTTCGTATCCATACCGTAAAATTAAAAGATAGTTTTTGTTAGGAAATCACTACAAACCGTGAAAATTAAGTGTTTTAAATTTTTTCTATTCGCTACAAAATTGTGTTTTCTGTCCATTTTTTGTCTTTTCTTCCAGCCTTAGCGATGCTATGAACTTGTAAAAGCCTTCAAATGGTCAAAAAAAAATAGCTAATTTTCGCTAGAACACAAAAAACTTAAATAGCTTCAATGATAATTAAAGGTTAAATGTAATGGAATTTTATTAGAAATTATGAACTTGCACAAGATTGGTTATTTCTTAATTTTGTAGCATGTATTTACATTTTAACTTAAAGGCAAAAGAGATTCGTTTTCTTGTAGGCATTAGTATTTTTTTAATGGTACTATCCTGCGATATGCTTATTAAAGACAAAACAACAAAAGAACCTTTAGCGCGTGTTGGTAATGTTTATCTGTACAAGGAAGATATTAACGAGCTGCTCAAAGACAATGTTTCAAAAGATGATAGCGCGTCTTTTGTTACGAATTACATCAATAATTGGGCTACCAAACAGTTACTTTTATCAAAATCAAAAATAAATTTACCGCAAGAAAAGTTAAAAGAATTTAATGACCTTATCGATAATTATAAAACAGATTTATATACAAGAGCCTATAAAGAGGCTTTGGTAAGCAAAATAGAAGACACCATAATTTCTGATCAAGAACTATTTTCTTTTTATGAAACTGAAAAAGAGAATTTTAAATTGAATGAAAAGCTAGTGAAATTGCGATTTATTGAATTGCCACAACAATTTTTGAATAAAGAAAATGTAGCCTTGAGATTGGAGCGCTTTAATGCGAAAGATATTAAGTTTTTAGACTCCATAGGCATTCAATTTAAAAAATTAAATTTTAATGATTCTATTTGGATAAAAGCCTCGAGGATTATAAATGAAATACCACCATTAAGCTTTGAAAATGAGGATAGATACCTAAAAAAATCACAATTTTTTGAATTACAAGATTCATTAGGGGTATATTTGGCAAAGGTTAACGATGTATTAAACCCAAATGATGTTTCCCCTTTCTCCTTTGTTAAGCCCACCATTAAACAAGTTTTGTTAAATAGGAAGCGTTTAATTTTAATTAGAAAGTTAGAAACCGAAATTATAGATGATGCAATTAAAAATAAAGAATTTGAAGTTTATGGACAAGATTAAATATGGTATTACCTTAGTTTTTGGACTAATTTCTTTTGGACTTATAGCGGCTCAAGAAGTTCAAGAAACCCAAGAAAATCAGTTAGAAGCCAAAGTGCAAGATGATGTAAATGATCTAAGCATGGTAACAGATTCTGTCATTAACTTTACAAGAATAAAAATAGATGGTGTTGCCGCTGTTGTTGGAGAGCATCTTATCTTAGAATCTGATATTGATAAAACCTTAATAGATTTAAGAAATCAAGGCGTTTCAGAAGATGAAGTTTCGCGTTGTAGCCTTTTAGGAAAATTGATGGAAGACCGTTTGTACGCGCACCAAGCGGTACAAGACAGTATCTTAGTAGCCGATGATGAGGTAAATGCCAATAGTGAATTGCAAATTCAGCAATTAGTGTCTAGAGTAGGTTCTATTGAAAAGGTTCTTGCTTTTTACAAAAAAACCGATGAAGAAAGTTTTAAAGAAGAATTGTATAAAATTAATAAATTACGCATGCTTTCTGAGCGTATGCAGCGTAATATTATTGAAGAGGTTGAGGTAACACCGGAAGAAGTACGCCAGTTTTTTAATAAAATTCCAGCAGACCAAAGACCTGTATTTGGGGCAGAATTAGAAATTGCCCAGATTGTTAAAAAGCCAGAAGCTACAGAAGAAGAAAAGCAGAAAATTATTGATCGTTTAAATAAGATCAGAGAAGATGTTTTAGAAAAAGGCTCAAGTTTTGCCATTAAAGCCATCTTATATACCGAAGATCCGGGGTCAAAACCAAACGGAGGCTTGTATGAAAAGGTGACTAAAAACTCTGCGTACGCAAAAGAATTTAAAGATGCAGCTTTTAGTTTGGCCGAAGGTCAAGTGTCAGAGCCTTTTGAAACTGCTTTTGGATATCACATTTTAACCGTTGATAAAATCTTAGGGCAACAGCGCGATGTACGCCATATTCTATTAATGCCTAAAATTTCTGATGAATCGCTTAGAACAGCAAAACTAGAACTAGATACTATTCGCCAACAAATTATTGATGGTAAATATACTTTTGCAGAAGCTGCTTTAAATTTTTCGGATCAAAAAGAAACAAAATTTGATGGTGGACAATTAAGAAATCCCACAGATTATGGTTCTCGTTTTGAGCTAACCAACATGGATCCTTATTTTTATAACCAAGTTCGTAATTTAAAGGATAATGAAATATCTCAACCTATTTTAGAAGAAGACCCTAGAGAAGGTACAAGTTATAAAATCATGAAAATCACGAATAGATATGATGAGCATACGGCAGATTTCGCCAAAGATTATCTCAAAATTCAAGAATTAGCATTAACGCAAAAAAAAGTGGATGCTATGGCCAAATGGATGAAAGAGCATATTGATGATACTTATATTAGTGTTAATGTCGGCAATCAAGAGTGTAATTTTGCAAATAATTGGGTAAAAAAGTAAATAAGATGTCAGACGTTTCGGCTATTGAAAATCTTGTTGAAAAGCATAGTGCTTTAAAAAAAGAAATTGCTAAAATTATCATCGGTCAAGATAATGTTGTTGAACAAATTTTACTCTCAATCTATGCTGGAGGTCATTCTTTATTGATAGGCGTTCCTGGATTGGCAAAAACGCTAATGGTGCATACCATTGCAAAAACCCTAGATTTAGATTTTAAGCGCATACAATTTACGCCCGATTTAATGCCGAGTGATATTTTGGGGAGTGAAATATTAGATCAAAATCGCAATTTCAAGTTCGTTAAAGGGCCTATTTTTTCGAATATTATTTTAGCTGACGAAATTAATAGAACACCTCCTAAAACTCAAGCAGCTTTATTAGAGGCCATGCAAGAGCGTACCGTAACTATTTCGGGAACCAATTATCCTTTAGCTGCTCCGTATTTTGTTTTGGCAACCCAAAACCCTATTGAGCAAGAAGGCACGTATCCACTGCCCGAAGCACAATTAGACCGTTTTATGTTTGCCATTGAATTAAAATATCCAACGGTTGAAGAAGAAGTGGCTATTGTAAAAGCGACAACATCAGACCATACCCCAGTTATAAATCCACTGTTTACAGCGGATGAGATTATAGCGCTTCAGCATTTAATTCGCAGAATTCCTGTTCCAGATAATGTGGTGAATTATGCCGTGAAATTGGTGAACAGTACCAGACCTAATTTAGAGTCGGCTTCAGATTACGTAAAACAATACATTGATTGGGGCGCAGGACCAAGAGCATCACAAAATTTAATTTTAGGGGCTAAAGCTCACGCAGCCATTAGGGGTAAATTTTCTCCAGATATTGAGGATGTTAAAGCCGTTGCTTATGGAATTTTAAGACATAGAATCATTAAAAATTATAAAGCAGAGGCCGAAGGTATTTCCGAAGACATCATTATCAGTAAATTGTTGTAAATACTATTTTTCAATAAATCTTTTTTGTAAAGAATATCATGAAAAAAGACTTAAAATAATATAAGATTCATTTTTTAGGTCTCTTTTATTGAAAATTCCCGAAAATCATCTTAATCAATGTGTATTTTTTTTTATTTACCCTGTAGATTTTAGTAATTTTACAGGATTGCAATAATTTAAAATACATTAAAATGGCATTTGATATAGATATGATAAAAAAGGTGTACGCCAGCATGCCTCAACGTGTGGATAAAGCACGCGAGCTAGTTGGAAAACCACTAACACTTTCTGAGAAAATTTTATACACTCACCTTTGGGATGGTGCACCATCTGCGGTTTTTAGAAGAGGAAAAGATTACGTGGATTTTGCTCCAGATCGTGTTGCTTGTCAAGATGCTACAGCTCAAATGGCATTGTTACAATTTATGCAAGCTGGAAAGCCAAAAGTGGCTGTTCCTACAACAGTGCATTGCGATCACCTTATTCAGGCCAAAAGTGGGGCTGAGGCAGATTTAAAACACGCCAACAGCACAAGTAGTGAAGTATTTAATTTTTTAGAATCAGTTTCCAATAAATACGGAATCGGATTTTGGAAGCCAGGTGCAGGAATTATACATCAAGTAGTTTTAGAAAATTACGCTTTCCCAGGAGGAATGATGATTGGTACAGATTCGCATACTGTAAATGCAGGCGGATTAGGTATGGTCGCTATTGGAGTTGGTGGTGCCGACGCGGTAGATGTTATGGCAGGAATGGCCTGGGAACTTAAATTTCCAAAATTAATAGGGGTAAGGTTAACTGGAAAATTATCAGGTTGGACCGCCCCAAAAGATGTGATTTTAAAAGTAGCCGAAATTTTGACTGTAAAAGGAGGAACAGGTGCTATTGTTGAATATTTTGGCCCTGGTGCTTTGTCTATGTCCTGTACTGGTAAAGGTACTATTTGTAATATGGGTGCTGAAATTGGTGCTACCACTTCAACATTTGGTTATGATGACTCTATGGAGCGTTATTTACGCGCCACAGACAGAGAAGCAGTTGCGGACGAAGCTAACAAAATTAAACCATATTTAACTGCTGATGAAGACGTTTATGCAAATCCTGAAAATTATTTTGATCAAGTTATCGATATCAATTTATCAGAATTAGGTCCTTTATTAAATGGTCCTTTTACACCAGATTTATCGACCACGGTAGGGATTGAAATGACAAAGAAGGCCAAAGATAATGATTGGCCAATACAAGTAGAATGGGGATTAATAGGTTCTTGTACCAACTCTTCTTATGAAGATTTGTCAAGAGCGTCTTCTATAGCACAACAAGCCTTAGATAAAGGATTAAAAATGAAAGCGGAATTGGGTATTAATCCTGGTTCGGAACAAGTGCGTTATACCGCAGAACGAGACGGAATTTTAGGTATTTTTGAAGCTTTAGATGCCAAAATATTTACCAATGCTTGTGGTCCCTGTATCGGACAATGGGCTAGATATAGCGATCCAAAAAATGCTCCAAAAAACAGTATTGTGCATTCTTTTAATAGAAACTTTGCAAAACGTGCTGATGGAAATCCCAATACACATGCTTTTGTTGCTTCTCCAGAAATAACAGCAGCCATTGCTATCGCTGGTCGTTTGGATTTTAACCCCTTAACCGATAGCTTGATTAACGAAAACGGAGAAGAAGTTAGGTTCGATGAGCCAACAGGATGGGAGTTACCACCAAAAGGTTTTGAAGTGAAAGATAATGGGTATTTAGAGCCTGTTGCAGACGGTAGTAAGGTACAAGTTTCTGTTGACCCTACTTCTGAACGTTTACAATTGTTAGATCCTTTTTTACCAATCGGTAATGATATCACAGGTGCAAAATTATTGATTAAAGCATTTGGTAAATGTACGACGGATCATATTTCCATGGCCGGACCTTGGTTGCGTTTTAGAGGTCATTTAGATAATATTGCAAACAATACCTTAATCGGTGCGGTAAATGCCTTTGGAAATAAAACAAACTTTGTTAAAAATCAATTAACGGGTGAATTTGGAGGAGTGCCTGATACTGCAAGAGCATACAAAGCTGCTGGCATTAAGTCCATAGTCGTTGGCGATCATAATTATGGTGAAGGTTCTTCAAGAGAGCATGCGGCTATGCAACCAAGACATTTAGGTGTGTCCGCGGTATTGGTAAAATCATTTGCACGGATTCACGAAACAAATTTAAAAAAGCAAGGAATGCTAGGTTTAACTTTTGCGAATGAAAACGATTACGATTTAATTCAAGAAGATGATACCTTTAACTTTTTAGATTTAGCAGATTTTGCTCCAGATAAACCTTTAACCATTGAATTAGTGCACGCTGATGGTAGTAAGGATGTTATCAAAGCAAACCATACTTACAATGAACAACAAATACATTGGTATAGAGAAGGTTCTGCATTAAATGTGATTAAAAAAGAGAATGCCGCTTAGGTGTGTTTGGGTTTTAATTTCGTTTAGAAAATAATTTAATTTTAATCTTATAAAACTCTTGATTATCATCAAGAGTTTTTTAGTTTTGACCAAACCTAATAATAGATGAAAATCACTAAAAAAACAATACTAAATATTCTGCTTTTTGCCTTTATCATTTCCTTTTTTGTTACTCCCCTAGGCGATTATAGCAAGGTGCTGCTCAATAAATTTTTTTCTTTTAGTCCATCAATTACCGAAGAGGCTAATCGGAATAAAATCACAGATTACGATTGGAAATTAAAAGATGAAAATTGGGATTTCTTCAATTTTAAACAATCAAAAGGAAAAGTAATTTTTATAAATTTTTGGGCGTCCTGGGTTTTACCCTGCGAGGCAGAGCTGCAAAGCGTTCAAAAGTTTTATGATGAATACGAAGATAAGGTCGATTTTTATATCATCACTGATGAGGAGCGAGAACCTGTTGAAGCCTTTATGAAGGAACATAATTTAAGCTTTCCCGTAACTTACTTATTTATTGGTGAAAAATCTGCAGTATCTTATTTAAAAGCACCATCATCTTATTTGATTGATAAAGATGGGAATATCGTTATTCATAAACAAGGCATTGCCGATTGGGACAATAGTAAAATTTATAATCTGGTTGATAAATTATTAGCTAAAAAATAAACTGAACGATATTCAACTTTGCCAAAGGTTTAAACTTTGACAAAGTTTTTAGTAAGAAAAAAGTATGTAGGATTGGGATAGTAATAAAATATACAATCTGATAAATCAATTTTTAGTTGAAAAGTAGTCCCAATTTCATTCCATTTTCAATCATAACTTTGAGGTTTTATTAAGTCCAATTTCAATAATCTTTAGCGGATGAAATTAGAAAAGAAGAATATTATCAATTTACTACTAATATTAGGTGCAGCAATAATATTGTTTACTCCAGTAGGGTTTCATTTTAAAGTTCTGGTCAATCGCTTGTTGTCTTTTAGTCCGTCTGAAATAGAAGTTGAAGCTCAAAAGGAGGTTGGCGACTATGATTGGCAGCTTATTTCCCAAGAAGGATTAGCTACTAATTTTGAAAAAGAAAAAGGCAAGGTAATCATACTCAATATGTGGGCAACTTGGTGTCCGCCCTGCGTGGCCGAAATGCCAAGTTTTCAAAAGTTATATGATGATTATGGCGATAAAGTGAGCTTCTTATTTCTTGCTCAGGACGAAAAACAAAAAGTTTCCTCTTTCTTAAGTAAAAATACCTACACCTTACCTGTTTATTATGAAAATAGCCCGAGACCTGAGGTTTTTGAGTCTAAAAGTATTCCAGTAAGTTATATTATTGGTAAAACCGGGAAAATTAGTGTAACGCATACAGGTGCGGCGGATTGGAATAGTGATGCCATTAGATTATCTTTGGATGCCTTGTTAGTGGAATAATATGTCTCAGATTACTACCCTTACTTTTTTTAAATATCCTACCCTTAAAAGTAAAGTTTGGGCTTTTATGATGATGCCCATTGCGCGATATCCTTTGGAAAGAACTAAAGGACTTAATTTTTTCAAACTCATGGGAAGTGGTAAAGCGGGATTTAATCCTGCACCCGATTGGTCCACTTATGGTTTGCTACAGATTTGGCATCATGAAGAAGCCGCCAATGAATTTTTTAATTCCTCTTCTTTATTTGGGAAATACAAACGCAACAGTCAAGAGCAATATACCATTTATATGAAAAGTATAGACGCAAAAGGGGAGTGGTCTGGAGCAAACCCTTTTGAAAAAAGCGATACTTTAGATGATACTATTCCTTTTATTGCTGTTATTACAAGAGCCACTATTAAATTTAAAATGCTGCGTACTTTTTGGAAATACGTGCCCACCTCGCAAGAACCTTTAAAGAACAACGACGGACTTTTATTTACCATGGGTATAGGCGAAGTTCCGCTGACACAAATGGCTACTTTTAGTATTTGGAAAAATAAGGAAGCTTTGATGGATTTTGCTTATAAAAGCCAAAAACACGCGCAAGCAATTGTCATGACACGTAAGCTAAAATGGTACAAAGAAGAGCTTTTTTCAAGATTTCAACCTTACAAAACTATGGGAACATGGGGTGGTAAGGATATTTTGAAGGATAAATAGTAGTTTTATTTAAAGTTTCTTCGGTTTTTTTGATTTCATTGTTTGGCTCACTAAACTTAATTGCTCAGTAGCCATTATCTTTCTAAGCTTAATATTCCAATGTGGAATATCAAGTTCAAGGTTTTAACTTTAGTTCTTTTGGGTTGCTTCTTTAGGCAATTAGCATATAAATTTTTCGATTGTCAGTTTAAATCAATGATCTCCTGCTCTTTTAGAATATTTTAAAAGGTAAAAGTATAACAGGTAATTAACAATAAATATTCAATTTGGATTATATTATTTTGGAACAAATTTACTTAGAAAGACCTATCTTTAAATATCACAATGCAGATGAATAGCATAATGGAGTAATTGATTTTGTTGTTTTCTTTAAACTATATTTTAGTATGATAACCATTAAGTGAAATTAGGTGTTTGGCTATTTTTTTTAGGCCTTGAACAGTGTTTTTATAAATTGAATTTAACATATTTTTTAAAATAGCAAAGACGCCCTGTTTGAGTTTTTGTTGGGATAAGTGCTTATTTTGTTAGTTATAATTCTGGATTGCAATTAAACATGATATCAGTAATTACCAGTGTTATAATGTTGAAAATTTCTTTTTAATTTAGTCAAACTTTCAAAACTATAGCTGTACATAAATTTTGTAAAAATGAAAAAAATCTTAATGATTTCAGTTTTAATCCTTTTTACTAGTTGTCATATAAATAGGAAAAATAATATTAAAGGTTTTATCATAACGGGGCACATCATAGGAGCTCCAGATTCCACAACTGTTATAATTAGTAATGAGCATTATAGAGATTCTACTATATTGTTAAACGGAAGATTTAGTTTTAGTGGAAAGGTAGATGAACCTAGAAAGGCTATCTTGCAACTGGCAAAGACTACAGAGAGCAAATTAATTTGGTTGGAAAATACCCAGATTACTGTAAACGGTAGTTATGATGATATGCCATACGCCAAGGTAACCGGAGGTGAAAATCAAAATATTTTAAATTTACTTTTTCAAAAACAAGAGCCGATATTAAAACTCGGGAATAAATACAGTGCTATTTTAATGCAAGGAGACTCGTTGGAAAAATCAAAAAGAGATTCACTTATAATCGTTTATAGGTCGCTTGAAAATAAGCTCGAATACGTCAATAAAAAATTTGTCAATGAAAATCCAAGTACACTGGAGAGTGTAATTTTGTTGAATTTAAATAGAACTCGGTGGAATAGGGATAGTGTTATGACGATGTTCACCAAAATGGATGAAAAAACCAGAACTAGCAAGTATGGTGTAATCATCGAGGAGTATTTAAACTTATCATTAAAGCCGCAAATTGGCGACCTCTATACTGATTTTTCTTTAAAAAACAAAAATGATCATACCGTTAAACTTTCTCAGTTAATGGGCAATTATACCTTAATTGATTTTTGGGCTTCTTGGTGTGCACCATGTCGAGAAGAAAATCCAAATTTGGTATCATTATTCGAGAACTACAAAAGCAAGGGCTTCAACATAATCGGAGTGTTTATGGATAGCGATAAAAGTCTATGGATAAAGGCGATTAATGATGATGGCTTGCCGTGGGATCACTTTATAGAACAATCGGACCTCATGGTTAATAATATATATTTAATTTATGGGGTAAAGTTTATTCCTGATAATTTACTCATAGATAAAAATGGAATAATCGTTGCGAGAAATCTAAGAGGTAATGAGCTAAAAGAAAAGTTACAGATGGTTTATGGTGTAAAATGACATTTTTTTTGCTGGTTCTACAAGAAAGTTTATATTTAGGGCTATGAACATAATCAATATGCTAAACAAACCTAAACATTGAGAAAAAATCACACTATATTAATTTTAAATTTTTAAGGCTTGAGTAAATTTATATTCTTGTTTGCCTTTGTTATTCTATTTAATTGCAAGAATAAGGACAATAAAACTATTGGCTTTGTGCTTAATGGTAAAATAAGTGGAGATGTGCCATCCTATATTTATTTGCATTATGGTAATATTAAAGATAGTTCTCTTGTTAAAAATAATGAATTTCATTTTTATGGTGATGTGAAATTGCCAACATTGGCTAACTTACATGTTTATCCTATTTCAACTTTTGATATTCCAATCTATCTCGAAAATACCACTATTGAAACGACACTAGAAATTGAGAATAAAGAAATTAATAAGCAGATAATTCACTTTATAACAAATAAAAACACAACAGGCACTAAATCTTCTTTACTTCAATCAGATTTTATTGATTTCAAAAAAAAATATTCTGGAGAGCAAGATTGGAACAGTAAATTATTTACAAAACTAAAATCTTTAATAACAAAAAATTCAAAACACGGCTACAGTGCAGGGGTGTTAGGCGAATACCTTAATGATAGCATATTGGATAGAAATCAATTGGAAATTTTATATAATTTAATCGACACGTCTAATACGGATAAATTTCAGATGTCTAGAATCAGAAAATTTTTGTATCCTGCGGAAGATTTAATAATTGGTAATAATATTAGAAACTTTAAACTACCTAATCAGTACGATGAAAAGGTTGATACTGAGAAATTCTTTGGTTCGATTTTATTAATTGATTTTTGGGCTAGTTGGTGCCTACCATGCAGAAAACAGTTTCCAGAACTTAAAGAAATTTACTCACAATTTAACGAAAAAGGCTTTAGTATTTTGGGTGTTTCCGTTGATACTGACAAAACAAAATGGATAAAGGCAATAAAGAAAGATGAGTTAAAATGGGATAATGTATTAGATGTTAATGGCATAAACGGTGAAGTTCCGGCGGACTATATGGTGTCTTATCTACCTTATAATGTTTTAATTGATAAGAATGGCATTATCATAGGCTTAGATTTAAAACCCCATGAATTAGAAATTATTTTAAAAACTAGGCTTCTAAATTAGATTGTTTTAAAGGGCTTTAAATACAATTTATTCTGAATTATAAAAAGAGGTAAGGTTTAATTTTGATAGATTGCCGGCTGTTTTATAATAATTTGAAATAGAAAAACACAAAAAATAGTAATTGTACGCCATAGTAGTGAAAGGATAATTTGGTATCTCCTTTAATTTTAAACAAGTAAAACACTAGTTGAAAGAGTAAGGCAAGTGCAAACCAGGTTATATAGTTCGATAAAGGGGCTACATCGCCTGAGAAGGTCCAATAATCAAATACAGGCGCTAATTGTTCCATAAAATAATCTAAAACAACCATGAGCGTGGCAGCTCCAATAATTTGTAGCCATGCACTTTTGGTAAAATGCGAAACCATAGCTCCAGTAACAAAAGTCAGCAAAGCCCAATAAGCTCCAATTAATATCGGTACTTCACCTATTTTGAGTCCAAAATTTTCTCCGTAAGCATAAATTCCAAATAAAATACCGTAGTTGACGCCGAGCCATTCCGCAAAAAATCCACCAACAAAAAAGATGCTGAAAGCAATAATCTTTTTGATACTGTCCACAGGAAAGGCCCAAATAAATAACAGTAAGCTAATCCAAAGATTTAAAGATGTTTTGGGAATAAACCAATCTTGATGCCCTAAACTTACGCCAATCATAGCCGCTAAATGGAACACCCAAATGGTAACAATAGCAATCGTTGATTTGTGTTTATTGAGCATAACTAAGTTAAATTAATTTGTTTCTGGCACCAAATCGCCAACTATTTTTGCTGATAACAAACATAAAGGGATGCCACCACCCGGATGCACTGAGCCTCCACAGAAGTAAAGGTTTTTAATTTTTCTAGTAAAATTCGGGTGTCTTAAAAATGCTGAAAATTTATTGTTACTTGCTGCACCGTATAACGCTCCTCTATAAGAACTAGTACTATTTTCAATACCAACGGGAGTTAAAATATGTTCTGTTGTGATTAGTGATTCTATATCTACACTTAGTATGCTGTTGATCTTATTTATAATATTTTTGCGAGCACTTTGCACTAAGGTTTCCCAATTTTGACCGTAATTACCTGGTGCATTAATCATAACAAACCAATTTTCATGACCTTTCGGGGCATCATTATTATCTTCTTTGCTAGTAATGTTGATGTAAACGGTTGGGTCGTTGTAAAGGGTTTTATCTTCAAAAATTGCCTTAAATTCCTTGTTGTAAGATTCTGTAAAAAGAATATTATGTAGGTCTAATTCTGGAAATTCTTTTGAAATTCCCCAATAAAAAATTAAGGCAGAACTAGAACGCTCCTGCTTTAAAATCTTTGTAGGATGCAATTCTTTTTTTAATAATTTCTTGTAGGTAGGATATATATCCATATTTGAGACTACAATATCGGCATCATAGCTGTCTTTTTCAGAAATGACACCTGTGGCTTTTTTATTGCTGATGCTTATCTCAGTTACTTTTTCATCAAATTTAAAAACAATACCCTGTTGTAAAGCCAATTGATACACGCTCTGACTAATTTGGTGCATTCCCCCTATAGGATAGTAAGTGCCAAAATACATTTCTAAATGTGGAATCATCGACATAATCCCTGGTGTTTTATAAGGCGAAGAACCATTATAAGTTGCATATCGATTAAAAAGCTGGACTAATTTGGGATTTTTAAAGGCTTTTTTATTTACTTTATCCAAACTACTATTTGTGTCTAACTTGCCTACTTTTAAAATAGCTTCTAAAGTGTCGGAGGATAAATACGTATCTATTTTGTGTAGTGAGTTCTCCAAGAATAAATTAGCCGTTAAGTCGTATTTTTCTTTATTTTTTTTTAGGTAATGAGAGAGTGTCTTTTCTTCTTCATCAAAAGCTTTTGAGGCACTTTTCACAAAGTCTTGGGTATTTGCTGCGACCGAAAATCTTTTTCCGTCTTCCCAGAAATAATTGCAAAGAATGCTTTTTCTGTAGAATTGAAAGTGTTCATCTGTCTTTAGGCCGTACAACTCAAAAAGTTCTGTTACCAAATGAGGCATCGTGAATAGCGATGGGCCTAAATCAAAACGGTATCCATTTAAATCAATGGCATGCAATTTGCCGCCTGCGTAGTTATTGGCTTCAAGGACAGTAACCTGGTAACCTTTTTTTTTTAGGCGTAAGGCTGTAGCGATACCACCAATGCCAGCACCTATAACAATGGCTTTTGCCATACTATTTTTTAAAGTATTTAAGTGGAACAAAAAGCATTCCGAAGCATTCGCCTTTTTCTTTTCCTAAATGTTTATGGTGAATTTTATGCGCTCTACGAACACCTTTAGCGTACCAATTATTGGCGTTTCTGAAAATTTTAAAACGCTGATGGATGAAAATGTCATGCACTAAAAAATAGGCCGCTCCGTAGGCCATAATACCGAAACCCATAGGCAGGCCATACCAGAACCAAGTATTTGAAGCAATCATAATTAAAGCCATGCTTACAACGGCATAAATAATGAAAAAGGCATCATTACGCTCGAACCACGAGTTGTGATCCTTATGATGATGATCCTTATGTAACACCCAAAGAAAACCGTGCATGATGTATTTATGGCTAAACCAAGCCATAAACTCCATAAATAAAAAGGTTACTAAAAAAATAATAATAGCAATAAAAATGGTCATTACTAGAGTAAATTTAATTTGTAATTAACATAAGATTTTGCGAGGAGTCCAAATTTTTGATAATTTGAAACCCTTATTCTTGTTTTTTGAATTTCAAGTGGCGGCGTTTTTTGTAATTTTTGCAATAATTTAGAATAGTATTTATAAGCCGTATATACCCCAAATTTTGCCGTGTTTGGCAGTTTTTCTATCCCTTCATATCCCAATCTAAAATCCTCATTTATTTCTGCTACAATTCTACTTTTAGATGCTTCATCTAGGGCGCGTAAATTGGTATTCGGAAAATACGTTCTATCTAAACCTTCAAAATCATCCTTTAAATCTCTTAAAAAATTCACTTTCTGAAAAGCAGAACCTAATGCCATGGCTGAAGTTTTAAGATTTTCGTACTCTTCTTCGTCTCCTTTTACAAATACCTTTAAACACATAAGGCCAACCACATCAGCAGAACCATAAATATATGCCTTGTATTCCTCGTCTGTTTTATATACTTTTTTTGATAAATCCATGCGCATACTTTGCATAAACGACGCTACTAAATGATGTGGAATTTGGTATTTATGATAACTATGCTGAAATGAATTTAAAATAGGGTTTAAGCTAATTTTATGTTTAATAGCATCCTCTAAATCTTGTTCAAATTTATCAAATAAATACGCTTTATCGTAATCGTGAAAGGTGTCAACAATTTCGTCTGCAAAGCGGACAAAACCGTAAATATTATATATATCTCCTCTAATTGAAGAATGCAGCATTTTTGTAGCTAAAGAAAAAGAAGTGCTATACATTTCTGTTACTGTTTTGCTGCAGCTATAAGATACAAGGTCAAAAATATTCTTCATAACTATTTATTTTTTGCTATTAATGCTGACACTAATTTCCCAGAAATTAGCGCGGGGGGAACACCAGGGCCCGGCACGGTTAATTGGCCAGTAAAATATAAATTTTTCACTTTGTTACTTTTGAGTTTAGGTCTTAAAAAAGCAGTTTGCAATAAGGTATTTGCTAATCCGTAGGCATTGCCCTTATAGCTGTTGTATTCTTCAATAAAATCGTTAACGCAAAATGATTCCTTGAAAATAATATTTTTCTCGATATTTTGATTGGTTTTTTTTTGAAATCTTTTTAAAATTATTTGAAAATACTGTTCCCTTAATTCCGGTGTGTCTTGTAAATTTGTAGCTATTGGTACTAAAAAAAATGCTGTTTCACAACCATCAGGTGCCATACTACTGTCCGTAATGGATGGAAAATTAGCATAAAACAAAGGGTCTTTGGGCCATTTTGGCGTATCGTAAATTTCTTGAGCGTGTAACTCAAAATCAGTATCAAAAAATAGATTGTGATGCTCAACTCCCGTTAATTTTTTATCGAAACCAACATAAAATAATAGAGACGATGGCGCAAATGTTTTTTTGTCCCAATAATTTTCTGAATATTGCCGGTCTTGCTCGTCTAACAAGGTTTCAGAATGATGATAATCTGCGCCAGAGAGTACTACATCACTTAATATTAATGCTCCATTGCAAATAACTCCTTTGGTTTTTCTGTTTTCCACTACTATTTTGCTTACTGCACTTGAGGTGTTTATTTTAACACCTAGTTCTTCGGCTAAATTTTTCATAGCCTTTATAATTTCATACATCCCGCCTTTTGGATGCCAAGTGCCTAAACCAAAATCTGCATAGTTCATAAAATTATAAAATGAAGGCGTTTTGCTTGGTTTTGCACCTAAAAATAAAACAGGAAACTCAAGCGTAGCTACTAATTTTGGATTTTTAAAATTCTTGCGGACTTGACTGCTTATGGTTTTAAAAAACTGATCTACTCTGGTAATGGTTTCAGGAGTAACTAGCTCAAAAGGCGATAAACCAGGCCTTAATACTATTTTATTGATGGCAATGTCGTAATTTTCCTGAGCTTGTTTTATAAAAGTTCTTAAGTGAAAGGAACTACCTTTTTCAATACGCTCGAACTCTATAGCTATTTTTTCTAAACTATCGCCAATCGTTAAAACATCATCATCAAAAAATATTTTATAGGCTGGACTTAATTTATCCAAACTATAATAATCAGCTGTTTTTTTGCCAAAGTCTGCAAAAAATTTATCAAAAATATCGGGCATCCAATACCAACTTGGTCCCATGTCAAAGGTAAAACCATCTTTTTTTAATTGTCTTGCCCGGCCACCAACAGTTTCATTTTTTTCATACACACTTACCTCATAGCCATCTTTTGCTAGGTAGCATGCGGCAGACAAGGAAGAAAAACCTGAGCCTATTACACTAATTTTGTTCATAAAATATCTCGTATGTGCTAAAATGACCTAATCAAGGGCATTAATAATTTTTTCTATGGAATTAAATTTTTTGATGTTGGGCGTCATGTCTTCCTCTTTTAGGAATTGAGTTTGATGACCAATAATCCAGAATTTAAAGTCGTGCTCTGCTCCAATTTTGCTATTAAAAGTAGTAATGTACTTTCGAATTTTGTTTTTATTAGGTTCTACCGTAAAGTAAGATAAAAAATATACATTAGAACAATAATCCATTAAGTCCTTTAGGGAATCCACTGGTATGGTTTGACCTAAGTAAATTGTTTTATAACCCTTTAAATTAAGCTCGTAGTTTAAGTATAGCAGTCCAATATCGTGAATTTCATTATCAGGAAGAAACAGAACGAAAGTTTTATCGGTTCTTGTTGGTTCGTCGTTTTGAAGTTTTTCCGTGTGAATGATTATTTTCTGCTTTATAAGATTAGTAATAAAATGTTCGTGAGAGGGACTTATAGTATTGGTCTGCCACAAAATACCTAATTCGTTAAGCAATGGGATAAAGACATCATAAAACAAGTCTTTAAAAGTATTATTTTCCAATAACTTATTGTAAGTAGTAGCAAATTGGGCATTGTCAAAATTGATCATGGCTATTTTAAAAGAATTTATAGCATGATTTTTTACGGTATTTTTTGCAATAACTTCTTTTACTTTTTCAGGTATTTCAACTTCTGAAAGTTCAGCAATTTTTGAAATTTTATAACCGTGATTGTATAATAAGGTTATGTTTAAAAGTTTTTGAAGGCTTTTAAGGCTGTAATTTCTAATATTTGTTGAACTTCTTTCCGGGCTAAACAAAGAGTACCTTTTTTCCCAAATACGAATGGTATGCGCCTTTATCCCAGATAAATTTTCTAAATCTCGGATACTAAAGGTTTTTTTAACGTTGTTCATATTTTTTTAAAAAAGGTTAAACAAATCTACAATTTTTTAGCATTCAGAATTTAATTAATAGTTAATTTTTTGTGAAAGTACTATTGAAATTGTGGCTTAATAAAAAAGCCACTTAAGAAATTCTTAAATGGCTTTGTGCCCACGACTAGATTCGAACTAGCACGTCCTTGCGAACACCACCCCCTCAAGGTGGCATGTCTACCAATTTCACCACGTGGGCCATTCGTGTGGCAAATTTAATAAAGTTTTAAACAATACTCATTTATTTAAAAAAATATATTATTTTTGATTTATAACAGAACAGACCAGTATAGATGTCATGGAGAAAAATTTTGATTTTGCGATTTATCACGAAAGCGATATTCCAAAATATCAGCAGATTATTAATCAGGTAAACGAGGCTATTGCAAAAAATTATTTAGTGATGTATGAGCCTCTTCCTTCCGTAAATGCCCTTTGCGCAAGTCATAAATTGTCCAGAGATACTGTTTTTAAGGCATATTCAATTCTCAGGAAAAACGGAGTCATCAAGTCTGTGCCCAATAAAGGTTATTATGTAGCTAGTAAAAATAGAAAAGTACTTTTGGTTTTAGACACTTTTAAGGCTTATAAAGAAGTTTTATACCACTCTTTTATTGATGTCATGGAAGATGATATCAGCACCGACATACAATTTCATCATTACAACATAGATAATTTTAAAACCATTATCAATAATAGCGTCGGTAAATACTATAAATATGTGATTATGGGTTTTGATCATACCTCGGTTCCCAAACATTTGTCTAAAATTGACTCAAAAAAATTATTGTTGATAGACTGGAATATTCATGCCAAAGAAGAAAATAATTATGTTTTTCAAGATTTTGGGCTTTCATTTTATGAGGCGCTGAAAACTGCGAACCCTTTATTTGAAAAATATAAAGAAATTCATTTTATATATCCTGCCTACACTAATCACCCTAAAGAAACTGTAGAATATTTTGAAAAATTTTGTATCGATTTTAAATTTAAATACAAAATCATAACCAATCCAAAGGAATTCAAAATCGAAAGCGGGGTTGCCTACATCAGTGTTAGTGATCGCATTTTAGGTGCTTTTTTAGAACAGTGCAAAGCAGAAAATTTAGAACCAGGCGTTGATGTAGGATTTTTATCTTATAACGATACACCTATGAAAAAGTTTATTTATAAGGGAATTTCTGTTATTACAACAGATTTTAAAGCATTAGGTATTTCAGCAGCGCAGTTTATTAATCAAGATGAACCGATGCAAAGTTATGTTCCTACTAAAATAATAGTAAGAGACTCGTTATAAATTATGTATTATATAGGATTTGATATTGGCAGTTCCTCGATAAAGGCGGCTTTAGTTGAAATTGCAACCGGAAAAAGCATCGGAGTGGTACAAGAGCCAGAAACCGAAATGAGTATAATTGCCTTGAAAAACGGTTGGGCAGAACAAAACCCAGACGAATGGTGGAAGCATATTTGTATTGCCATTGATAAATTAAAGCAAAAATATAAAGTTGACGCCCCTCAAATAAAAGGTATAGGAATTTCCTACCAAATGCACGGTTTGGTTTTGATAGATAAAAAGGGACAACTTTTGCGCAACAGTATTATCTGGTGCGATAGTAGGGCAGTAGTTATCGGCAATGAGGCCTTTAAGGCTATTGGAGAGGAGAAATGTACCGAGCATTTATTAAATTCTCCAGCTAATTTTACGGCATCAAAATTAAAATGGGTAAAAGAGAATGAACCTGATGTGTATGCAAAGATTCATAAATTTATGCTGCCTGGAGATTATATAGCCTATAAATTTTCTGATATCATAAACACCACTATTTCTGGTTTGTCAGAAGGTATTTTTTGGGATTTTAAGAATGATGGTATAGCTGAATTTTTATTCGCATTTTACAGTATAAATCCTTCTTTAGTGCCGAATATAGTCGAAACTTTTAGTGAGCAATCTCTTATTGATGAAAAAGGAGCAAAAGAAAGCGGTTTAGCCCCTGGGACGCCTATTTTGTACAGAGCAGGAGACCAACCTAATAACGCTTTATCACTCAATGTGTTTAATCCAGGGGAAGTTGCTGCAACAGGCGGAACATCGGGAGTAATTTACGCCGTTACCGATAGTTTATCAGGTAAGGAAAGTACTCGGATTAATAATTTTGCGCATGTAAATTACACAAAATCTGAACCACGAATTGGTAAACTACTCAATATAAACGGAGCAGGAATTCAATACCGATGGTTGCTTCATAATTTAGCGGTAGGGTCTTATGAAGAAATGAACCAACTTGCGGCAGGCGTGCCGATTGGATCGGACGGAGTTTGTATACTTCCTTTTGGCAATGGCGCAGAACGTATGCTCAACAATTTAGAGATTGGGACAAGATTGATAAACATCAATTTAAATAATCACCATAAAGGACATCTGTGTAGAGCTGCTCTAGAGGGCATTGCTTTTTCGTTTGTTTATGGAATGGAGATTTTAAAGTCGGATGGTATTACAGTAAACGTCATCAGAGCGGGAAATGATAATTTGTTTAGGTCGGATATTTTTGCGCTTACCGTTGCAACATTAATAGGTTACGACATTGAAATTTATAATACTACTGGTGCCATTGGTGCAGCAAGAGCCGCTGGCTTGCATAAAAAAGACTTTAAAGCCTATGGAAAACTAATCATGGAAAATGATTATGTAATGACTTATGCACCTGAAAAGCACAAAACCCCATATTTAAATGCCTATCAAGATTGGAAAAAAGAATTAGAACTTGTTTTGAGTAATAAATCATAATTAAAAAATATCGCTACTGACATTTGTTCAAACAAGGCAAAACAATGAAAAAAATGGGTTTATTAGTTGATGAGTTTATGATTTTGTTTTTTGGCCACTCGCCAAATAATTTTATGAACCTTTTCATAAACTCATAAACATCAAAACAAACAAAACTCTTATTAGTAGTAATAAAACTAAAAAAATAAAGAAATGACAATAACAGGAAACAAAGAATACTTTAAAGGTATTGGTGAAATTAAATTTGAAGGCAAGGCATCCGACAATCCTTTGGCCTTTAAATATTACAATTCAGAACAAGTAGTGGCTGGTAAAACAATGCGGGAGCATTTTAAATTTGCTATTGCCTATTGGCATACCTTCTGTGGTCAAGGGAGCGACCCATTTGGACCCGGAACGCAAAGTTTTGAGTGGGATAAAGCATCAGACCCTGTACAAGCAGCAAAAGACAAAGCAGATGCCGCCTTTGAATTCATCAGTAAAATGGGATTCGAATATTTCTGTTTCCACGATTACGATTTAATTCAAGAAGGTGCAACCTTTACCGAATCGGAAAAAAGATTGGCGACCATTACCGAATATTTGAAAGAAAAAAAGGCAGCCTCAGGCATTAAATTACTTTGGGGAACTGCTAATTGCTTCTCTAACCCTAGATATATGAACGGCGCAGCGACCAATCCAGAATTCAAAGTTTTGGCAAGAGCAGGCGGACAAATAAAATTAGCCTTAGATGCTACCATTGCTTTAGACGGAGAAAATTATGTGTTTTGGGGCGGTAGAGAAGGCTATATGTCCTTGTTAAATACTGATATGGGTCGCGAAATAGACCATTTAGGTCAGTTTTTGACTATGGCGAGAGATTATGCACGCGCTCAAGGTTTTAAAGGAAATTTCTTTATTGAGCCAAAACCTATGGAGCCTATGAAACATCAATATGATTTTGATTCGGCAACCGCAATAGGGTTTTTAAAAGAATATGGTTTAGATAAAGATTTTAAAATAAATATTGAAGTAAATCACGCTACTTTAGCGCAGCACACTTTTCAGCATGAAATAGAAGTAGCCGCAAAAGCAGGTATGTTAGGAAGTTTAGATGCCAACCGTGGCGATTATCAGAATGGTTGGGATACCGACCAGTTTCCGAATAATATTCAAGAAACGACTGAGGCAATGTTGGTTTTTCTAAAAGCTGGCGGTTTACAGGGTGGAGGTATTAATTTTGATGCTAAAATCAGGAGAAATTCCACCGATTTAGAAGATGTGTTTTTAGCGCACATTGGTGGCGCAGATACTTTTGCAAGAGCATTGATTGCGGCAGATAAAATTATCGCATCATCAGCTTATGAAAAACTCCGAAAAGATCGTTATAGCTCATTTGACAGCGGAAAAGGTAAAGATTTTGAAGCAGGAAAATTAAGCCTACAAGATTTATATAAACTAGCCCAAGAAAATGGCGAATTATCACTGAAAAGTGGGAAACAAGAATTGTTTGAAAATATCATTAATCAGCATATTTAATCTATGGAATTCCTCAAGACACTGAATGATTATAGTGTTCAAATAATCTTTATAGGCAAGCACAAATAGACAAGAATAAAGTCAAAAATTGGACTTTTTTTAATTGAACCCTTTCAAACCTAGTGTTTGGAAGGGTTTTTATATTCATCATTGAGAAAACTTCATTTATTAGTGAAACAGATATGATCTTTTTATTTCCATTTAACTCTTAAAAAGAATCCAATATATTTATCAATTAATACCCATGAACAGTTGATCTTCTAATTAAATTCAATGTATATTTATAATAACTTATGCTTAATTTTATTTCAGAAACATGTCAAACAGAAGAAAATTTATAAAAGCAACTGCGTTAGGTACTATTGGTGCAACTGCCTTGTTGGGTTTTAAAAGTTTAGAAGAAACAGTTTCGACAACATCAACTTTTGATAAACGAAAACAAAAAAAGCCTTTAATTATTTCAACTTGGAATCACGGTTTGCCAGCAAATGACGAAACTTGGAAATATTTAAAAGAAGGAAAATCTGCTATAGATGCCATTGAAGCAGGAATGAAAATTCCCGAAGCAGATCCAAAAATAAGGAGCGTGGGTTATGGTGGTTTTCCAGATAGAGAAGGAAAAGTTACTTTAGATGCTTGTATTATGGATCATAACAGTGATTGTGGTGCGGTATCTTTTTTACAAGGGATAAAACATCCAATTTCTGTTGCAAAAAGGGTAATGCAAAACACGCCTCACGTAATGTTATCAGGCGAAGGGGCACTTCAATTTGCCTTATCTGAAGGTTTTAAAGAAGAAAATTTACTTACCGATGAAGCAAAAAATGATTGGCAAAAATGGTTAGAAGAATCCAAATACAAACCAGTCATCAATATAGAAAACCACGATACTATAAGTATGTTGGTTTTAGATGAACAAGGTAATATCTCAGGAGGATGCACAACGAGTGGTGCTGCTTGGAAAATGCACGGTAGGGTAGGCGACTCGCCCATTATCGGTGCAGGTTTGTTTTTAGATAATGAAGTAGGTGCTGCTGCCGCAACAGGTTTGGGTGAAGCTGTAATAAGAACGGCGGGAAGCGCTATGGTGGTTGAATTAATGCGTCAAGGTAAATCGCCTTACCAAGCGTGTAAAGAAATGGTAGAACGTATTTACAAAAAACACAAAAACCATAAAGACATGGAATACCTTCAAGTAGGTTTTATAGCCATTAACAAAAAGGGAGAACACGGTGGGTATAGCCTAAGATCTGGGTTTAATTATGCCATTTATGACCAAGAAAAAGGAAATAGAATGGAAGATGCTCAGTTTAAAATGGCTTGGGAGTAATAATTTCAATGATTATTTATAAATGCGGCAATAAAATGTGTTTTTTTCCTACCTCCATTAACTTAAAACGTTATAAATATTTTTTTATGGTGTTTCTATCTAAAATTTCATTCATACCTATTCTTGGTATCCTGATGAGCTAATTCCTCTAAAAATTCGCCAATGATGCTTGTTGTTTTATCAAAAAACAATTTTCCTTTTTCTGAAGTCGAATTTTTTGGATTACCTACCCCAGTATCTTTGGTAACTTTTGTCCACTCACGTTGGGCCGTTGTCCATGATTCATTAAGGGCTTGAATTTTAAATTTTTTTGCCTTAGCATCACCAGCCTCTGTTAAGGGTAAAACCAATTCTGGATTCAAATACATCACTACCGAAGTTTCTAATTCTCCTGCATGGTCTCCAGGTTCAGTAAAATATTTTTCAGATTTTGTTGCTTGCCACCAATTAATAGCACAAATAAAAACCTTGGGATATTCAATACTTAGTTCTCTTATAAATTGTTTAAAATGGTTACCTCCATGCGCATTTAAAATCACTAATTTTTCAATGTTATGGGCATCTAATACCTGAACAATATCTTTTAGTACCAAATATTGAGTACTTGGGTTCATATTCATGCAAAAAGAAATATCCATCTGCCCCGTATTCACGCCAAAGGGAATGGTAGGTAATACTATCACCTTTGCATTGTTTTTCCAAGCTTTTTTTGCGGCTTCTATCGCCACATTTTCGGCTAAAATGTTATCGGTAGCGTAGGGCAAATGATAATTGTGTGCCTCCGTTGCGCCCCAAGGCAATACCGCAAGCTCAAAATTTTCACTTTGGATAGCTTTCCAATTGGTTTCTGCTAAAACATAAGGCCTAATAGATCTGCGCATTATTTAATTTTTAAATTTTACTTTCTTAGTTTTTTAAATACAAGGTATTAAGAAAAAGAGACAAGCTCTATAACAAGTTCAAATAATAGTTTTAAATGTTAAGTTTTAACCTGCTATACCATATTTCATAAATTATGTTCCAACAAGCCAATAAACCTTAAACCTCAAACTTTTTTAAACCCGAAACCTAAGATCTTTTACCCAAATTACCCCATAAACAAGTCCACATTTTCAGAGTTAATAATGTCAATAGGTAACAAAATTTGTTCCTTTATTTCTTTGTCAAAGAGTAAATATTCGGCAAGTGATTTTAAGCCTAAATATACCTGCTGTTTAGGGTTTTGGTGAATTATAAAATCGATTTTATCTTCTTTTAAAAATGCTACATTTTGTGGCAGTAAATCATAACCGACAACGGCTATTTTGCGGGTTGTATATTTTTTGATGAAGGGAATAATTTCAAAAACTTTAGAGGTAGTAACAAAAATACCTACCAAATTTGGATTTGTTTTCAAAAATTCGCCAATTTGTTGTTCAAAATTCGCCCGTTTTAATTTGAAAGTGATAATTTTATTTTTTTGACCGACTAGGTTCTCAAAATAAGCTCTAAATCCCTTTTCTTTTTCTTGAATATATAATGCTTGTTTGTATTTTTCATCAATATGAATAATTGCTAAATCTCCAGTATGGCTAGCGCTATTCGCAAGTAATTTAGCAGCTACTCTACCGCTTTGATGCAAATTTTGTCCAATGAAACTTTTGTTGTTTTGGGTATAAACACGGTTGTTAAATGTGGCCACTATAACGCCAGATAGTGCGTAATTTTTGATTGCCATTAAGGCTTCTTTTTGAAAGATAGGCGCTAATAATACGGCATCTGGCGGTGATTTTAAAACCTTGGTTTGAGCATCATAAAACGAAATGGAGCTTTTTGGGTCGAAAAAATAGCTTTCAATAAGCATCCCAAAGGCCTGAAATTCGCTTTTAATATTTAAAATGGCATCAATACATGGAGTCCAGTACCCATCTATTTCGGGATTTGGAAAAACCAAAGCAATCCGATAAATTTTATTTTTCTTTAAATTACGTGCTATAAGATTGGGTTGATAATCTATCTCTTCCAAAATTTTGGTCACTTTTTCGTGCACCGCTTTTGATACTTTTCCTCTATTATGAAGCACCCTGTCAACGGTTCCCTTAGAAACGCCTACTAATTTAGCAATATCGCTGATGGTGTAATTTCTTGACATGAGCACAAATATAATAAAAAGATGTGCTTTTTGCTTAAAATGTGCTCGAACACATTTTTTTAGGTTTTTCTTTCGTTTCTCCTATTTTAGACTTAGCTTTGTTATCTGTGGAGTTAGGATAATTGTTTGAATATATGATTATCAGTATTTTAATTGCACTATTTTTCAAAAATTTAAAGCATTTTAGGATCAATGGAAAACAATAAACCAACCCTAGTAATTATGGCTGCGGGAATGGGAAGTAGGTACGGGGCATTAAAACAAATGGATGCTTTTACGCCCGAGGGAGATACCATTATGGATTTTTCTATTTATGACGCTTTGCAAGCTGGTTTTGGAAAATTTGTTTTTATCATCAGAAAAAGTTTTGGAAAAGATTTTAAAGAAATATTCGGTAAAAAACTAAAAGGTAAGGCAGAAGTTGTTTACGTTTTTCAAGAACTAGATAGCGTTCCTGCTCAATTTATTAATCCAGAACGATCAAAACCTTGGGGTACAGGTCACGCGTTATTAATGGCTAAAAACGTGGTTTCAGA
>JBGSQM010000095.1:0-3831 GCA_041738035.1 Cellulophaga sp. | reverse complement strand
GTGTTTTCGTTCAGATTTATGGTGGAGCCATTGGACAAAAATTGGACCGCTATAAATCCGCCAATAATGGTGCCTAAAACCACCGTTAAATTCCATCGCTCGGCTTTCCAGTCGAACTTAAAAAAATCGGCATATTTACCTGCGCCACCCATAGTACAAAGGGTTTTTAAGTTTGATGACATGCCAAAAGATTTACCAAAAAAAACTAAAAAAATCATGGTTAGCGCAATTAAAGGGCCAGAAACATACCAAGGCCAAGGGTGATAAAGGGATTCTATCATTTTCTTTTGTCTATTTGTTTTATTTTGATGCCAAGATAAAGGTTTTGATAGACTTTGCAAAGCGACTAAATACCGATTTAGTGCAAGAGTTTTAAATATATCCCATTGGTATTTTTATGCTAATCGTTTTGAGTATAGAACTTTTTTACATTAGCTTATTTTTTTTCAAGAAGACTTAGCTAAAGTTGAAATATTTAGCGAAATGGCTTTCGCAAAAGCACTTTAAAAACAGATTACTATTTTTATGTTAGCTAATGGCATTTTTCTTGGCGATAAATTCTCTTGCCGCCATTACTAGGATTTGCGAATTTTTAAAATCATTTTTTTCCGGTAATAATGATATCGATTCCGTTTTTCATGGCAGAATAGTATTGTAATGCAACTTTAAAATCGGGAAACTCATCATCTCTCAATACCAATTCGGTTATTTTGTCGTTCAAATTTAATATTTCTACAAGCACTTTAAATTTTCTTAAAATTTCCCTAGTCTCCTTTGCAGATTTTAATTTGTTGAGTATATAACTGGTACTGGCAAATGTCAATGAAGAAATGTTTGAAATTAATTATTTTTTGTCAGCGAGAGAGATCAGATTGGAAACATCATCATAAAATTCTTTTCTTTTTGATAAAAGGTAGCTTATTATGTTGGTATCTATAAAATTTGGACCATTTTTTTATACTTCTCCATTAAATATTCAGCATAAGCGTCTTTAGTCTTAAGATCCTTATCAATATTTATTCCGCTGAGACTTTCCACCAATAGTGTGATTTCTCTTTCCCTTTTCGTTTTTTTGGTCAATGTGGATAAAGTATCTTAGGTCAACAAATTCCCCTTTTCATCCCATTCTGCGGTATCATTTCTTTTGCTTTGGTCTATACATTTCGCTAGCCACTCTTCGTCGTAGGCAACGCTGTGCTGTTTTAACACATCTTCGGGCACACCATCCCAAATGTTAGGCTGATTTCCTTTATAACCTAGGTCTGCTATGCCTACTTTAGAAGTATAATAACCGGTCAAAGTAATATTTCGTATTAAAGAGAAAAATTGAACTTGAAGTGGTCTTTCGTCATTTGGAACTTTAATATCTGGATAGGCTATGGTATCGAGAATTTGCTTTTGTTGTGCTTCTGTTGAAACTTTAAATTCCTTATTAAATAGGCTATTGCATTCGTGATCTAACCACATAAGACCACCTCTTAAGGTAGCTTGTAATGTGGGAATATCTTTTGACATAAACTCGATGAGTTCTGGAACTTCTGCATCGGTTATAGAGCCTTTATCGTCAGGTGGAAGAATCAAATTAGCTAAAATGGTTATGGTATCCATTTCATGTGCGTTGAAAAATTGTTCCGCATTTAATTTTTTAATAATGAGTTTTTCTTCAGGTGTTCTTCCAAAAAAATTTTCGGTAGCGGCTGTAATTTCTTCATTTGTAACTTGGGAATGGTCAGGTTTACATCCACTCAGCGCTAATCCACCAGCTACTCCACCTAATAGGATTGATTTTATACTTTTTCTTCTATCCATAATGTTTAGATATTTTGCATTTTTAACTGTTCAACAATATAATCTGATGTTCTCCAAGCTAGCGCTAAAATGGTCCAAGTAGGGTTTTTATCGGCTTGGGAAACAAAAGGACCTGCATCTACGATAAAAACATTATCCACTTCATGCAATTGTTGGTGCGGATTTACAACCGATGTTTTCGGGTCATTCCCCATTCTGGTAGTCCCAACTTCGTGGATAATCCAACCAGGAGGAGCTATTCCGTAATTTTGTTCTTTAGTTGGTTTTTTGCCTAAAACTTCACCACCCATATTATGAATAATTTCTTCAAAAGTATCGTGCATGTGTTTAACCTGGAGGATTTCATTATTCGTCCATTTATAATCAAATTTTAAAACAGGAATACCAAATTCATCCACTTTGGTAGCGTCAATTTCACATTTATTATCTTTCTGAGGAATAGATTCTCCTCTGCCTGCCATACCAATAGTAGCGCCGTAATATTTTTTTACTTCCTCTTTAATTCCTGCACCATACCCGCCTACTTTTAATCCGAAAAATTCGTTAAATTCGTTATGGTTGAATCCAAAACCGTAGCTAGGCATTCCTAACCCACCCCACATTTCAATATGATATCCTCTGGCGAAAGATAATTTTTTATTGTCTCCCCACCAAGGAGAATAGACATGTAAACCACCAACTCCATCTTCGTTATAAGTTTTTCGGTTCATTAAATCCGGTACAAATGCGGCCCTATCGCTGCCAGTAGAGTCGTGTAAATAGCGACCAACGATATCACTACTATTTCCTAATCCGTTTGGGTGCTGTTCGGTTTTAGAATTTAATAAAATACGAGCTGAACTGCATGCTGATGCTGCTAAAACCACTATTTTAGCTTTTAATTTGTATTCTTTACGATCCTCTTTGTTGATGTAAGAAACTCCTGTTGCTTTGCCTTCTTCATTAGTCGTTACTTCGCGCACCATGGCATTCACAAACAAATCTATTCGACCTCCATTTTTTTGAGCAGGGAATATCAAACAAGTTCCAGAAGAAAAGTCTGCATGTACACTGCAGCCTCTTGAACATTGCCCACAATAAAAGCAAATGCCGCGATCATTATTGATGCGTTTGGTAAGCATAGACATTCTGGAGGGAATAACAGGCACGTTAGATTTTCGAGCTCCTTTGATATAAAAAAGTTCGTGCAACCTAGGTTTTGGTGGTGGTAAAAAGAAACCATCAGGATCATTAGGTAAACCTTCGTTAGTCCCAAAAACACCGATAAGCTTATCTACCTTGTCATAATAGGGTTTTACATCTTCATAGCCAATTGGCCAGTTGTCGCCTAAGCCATCTATACTTTTTCTTTTAAAGTCATCTGGGCCAAAGCGTAATGAAATTCGCCCCCAATGGTTTGTTCTGCCACCTAACATTCGCGATCTAAACCATCTAAAATCGCTTCCTTCGGCGTTGGTATAAGGTTCATTTTCTATATTAAATCCGCCATAAGCACTATCAAAATCTCCAAAATGGCGAACGGAGCTTGCGCCTCTTCTTGGCGATTCGTAGGGCCATTTTAGCTGTGTTTGCTGCTCTGGAGCACCAGGATCAAAATAGGGACCCGCTTCTACGACAGCGATTTTTAGTCCAGCTTCTGAAAGTATTTTGGTAGCCATACCACCGCCGGCTCCTGAGCCAACAATTATGGCGTCATAGATTATTGAAGATTCGATAATTTCCATTTAGTAATAAAATTTAGTGGTTTATAGTAGTGAGATTCTATTTATTTTTTTTCTGGAAACTGTTGATAGTTTGTCGATAAAATTACATTTTATGAACCCTGCTAACAGGCTGTAAAGTACGAATCAAAAAATCAAAAAAAAAGAGTATCATTAAAAAGTTTGAACCTAAAATAAAGTTCTACTTGTAAGTGCAAAAAACGGCAAGACGATACCACCCTCGGCGGAAAAAAGTGAGCAGTGTTAAATTATCAATAACTCATTGTATTGTATTAGTTTAAAGCCGTAAATGATCTGGTTC
>JBGSQM010000067.1:0-24058 GCA_041738035.1 Cellulophaga sp. | reverse complement strand
CGAATATCAATGGCTAATAAATCACCAGAAAAACCAGTTTCCATTCCAAATTGTACTTTCTGAATTTCTTCTAAGGCTTTTAAGAGCGAGTTGTAGTGTCTGGAGTTGGTGACGATAGTTTCATTATTGCGTAAAGCGCCTGTATTTACAAAAGATAATAATTGATTTTTTAAATCTTCGATGCCTATTTTCTGTTTTGCTGAAATCAGCAATATATTTGGGATTTGTGATTGTAAATCATGTATTTGTTCTTCTGAAAACAAATCCTTTTTATTCCCTACAATGAGTAAAGGTTTTAATGGAAATTGATTTTTTATTTTTTCTATCTCAAGCTTAACCTGTTCTATATTCTCTTTGTTTAGAGTTCCCCCGCTCGTACTGAGCGCAGTCGAAGTATTGGGGGTTAGGGAGCTTAAATAAAGCACCACTTGCGCTTGCTTAATTTTTTCAAAAGTTTTTTTGATGCCTATACCTTCTACAACATCGGTAGTTTCGCGAATTCCGGCTGTGTCAATAAATCGAAAACCTATACCCTCAATAGAAATTTCATCTTCTATGGTATCGCGAGTAGTACCCGCAATTTCAGAAACGATGGCCCTATCTTCATTTAAAAGAGAATTTAATAAAGTAGATTTCCCGACATTGGGTTCCCCTACAATGGCTACAGGAATTCCGTTTTTAATTACATTACCAACAGCAAAAGAGTCTATCAAACGCTTTAAAACTAGGCTTATGCGGTTTAATAACTTTGTAAATTGATCTCTATTAGCGAACTCTACATCTTCTTCAGCAAAGTCTAATTCTAATTCTATCAACGATGCAAAATTTAGAAGTTCGGCACGCAATTCTTTAATTTCATTACTAAATCCACCCCGCATTTGCTGAATGGCAATTTGGTGGCTAGCCGCATTGTCCGAGGCAATAACATCTGCAACAGCTTCCGCCTGACTTAAATCGATCTTACCATTTAAAAAAGCGCGTAATGTAAATTCCCCAGCATCAGCAGTTCTGCAACCGTTTCTTAAAAAAAGTTGGATTATTTCTTGTTGGATATACCTTGAACCATGACATGAAATTTCTACAATATCTTCACCAGTGTATGAATTTGGTCCTTTAAAAACCGAAACCAAAACTTCATCTAAAACACGTTTACCATCAATCACATGACCTAAAATTATCGTGTGCGTTTTTTGATTTGATAGTCTTTTTCCTTTTTTAGAAACTATGTGTTTTGAAGCTAATAGTATGGCATCTTTACCTGAAATTCTTATCACAGCTATCGCTCCAGCTCCAGAAGGCGTTGCCAAGGCAATAATAGATTCGTTTGAAAACATAGCTTTTATTTAAATGCAAAAATAAGAAAATTGACCGTAGTAAGGTCTTGAATAAATAGTAAATTTGAGGTCTCTTTTTTTTGAAATTTTTAGGATCAATTTTATATCTTAGTACCCTAATTAAAACATAATTTGTTCAAATGAAATTTTTATTTATTATAATCGTATTTTCTTTTTTTGCAGTAAGTACAAGCTACGGACAAGAAAAAAAGGAAATTTTAACGGATTCTATTGCCGTAGCTGCAGCAGTTGAAGACGCCGCCACTTTAGAGCGTATTAAACAAGCAGAGAAAGAAACTAAAACAGCTGAAAAAGCAGCAAAAAAAGCGGAAAAAAAGGCAAAAAACCTCGAAAAAGAAATAAAACAAACAGAAAAACTTTCAAAGAGTATTAGTGGTTCAGAAAGGAGTATTGACAAAAGCAAAAGTAGAATAAATAATCTTGAAGATAAGCTTGCAACAGGAAATGCTAAAGGCAAACTTTCTCCCGTTGATGTTTCTAAGCTAAATCTGAAAATCTCTAAGGAGAGAGCTTCCTTAAACAAAGAGATTCAAAAATTAGAAAAATTAAAACGTAAACAATAAATTAGACAAACTGTAACAATTTGCTTTGATTTTCGTCTCTTAAGTACATCAATCCTTAAAACAACAATCATGCAAAGAGAAAACAAACAATTATTGGTTTTAACACATTTAAGTCAACTTTTAGACTTTATTACGGGTATTGGCGGGTTTATAGTCCCATTAATTTTATGGATAACCCAAAAAGACACCGTGCTCAATATGGATGAGAACGGCAAATCTATCTTGAATTTTAGGTTAAGCCTTTTTCTTTATTTCATAATCTGTATTCCATTGATACTTTTATTTGGACTTGGATTATTAGGTTTTGTTGTCTTAGGTTTTTTAGCCTTTATTTTTCCTATTGTAAATGCGATAAGAGTAAGTAATGACAAAGAACCATATTACCCCATAAGCATCAAGTTTTTATAAGAAAACAATTTTGAATTTTAAACATTAAAAAACCCCGATTTCTAAGTTGAGATTGGGGTTTTTCTATAAAAATTGGTTGGATTTTTTAGTTGTTCAACATCACAGGCATTACTAACATGGTTACCAATTCGCCTTCATCTAAACCATCAACCGGCGTTAAGATTCCTGCTCTATTGGGTAAACTCATTTCCAGAGATACATCGTCAGAATTTAAATTCGCTAGCATTTCTGTTAAAAATCTTGAGTTGAAACCAATCTGCATATCATCACCCTGATAAGAACAGGTTAAACGTTCTTCTGCTTTATTACTGTAATCTAAATCTTCCGCAGAAATATTTAACTCTGCACCGGCAATTTTTAAGCGGATTTGGTGGGTCGATTTATTTGAAAAAATAGAAACTCTGCGCACTGAGCTCAAAAGTTGATTTCTTGAAATGGACAATACATTCGGGTTTTCTTTTGGAATTACGGCTTCGTAATTGGGATACTTTCCATCGATTAAACGGCAAATAAGTTCTGTGTTTTCAAAACTAAATTTTGCATTACTTTCATTATATTCTATAGTTACATCTGATTCACTACCAGCCAAAATTCCCTTTAAAAGATTTAATGGTTTTTTAGGCATAATAAACTCTGCCACTTGCGATGCCGTAATATCTGTTCTTTGGTATTTCACCAATTTGTGAGCATCAGTAGCTACAAAGGTTAAATTCTCTGGAGAAAACTGAAAAAAGATACCACTCATTACCGGTCTTAAATCATCGTTACCCGCAGCGAAAATAGTTTTATTGATGGCAGTGGATAAAATATCACCAATAATCGTGGTTGAACTTGGATTTGATAGGGCTACTGTTTTTGGAAACTCTGCACCATCGGCATAAGCCAAAGCATATTTTCCATGGTTAGAGCTGATTTCAACCGTATTATTATCTTCGACAATAAAAGTCAAAGGCTGCTCAGGGAATGTTTTTAGAATTTCTAATAATAATTTGGCCGGTACAGCCACTAAACCATTGCTATTGGAGTCCACCTTTAAAATAGCACTCATGGTTGTTTCTAAATCTGACGCTGAAACCGTAAGTTGATTTTCTTTTAAATCAAACAGAAAATTATCTAATATAGGAAGCGTGTTGCTATTATTAATAACACCACCTAAAACTTGTAATTGTTTAAGTAAATAAGTACTAGATACTATAAATTTCATTCTTTATATGTTTTGTTTTCGCTTAAATCTTATGCCCAAATGTACTACCTGCAATCGGTTTTTAATTCAAAAATGTGCTAAAAATACATCGCTTGCACGAAAAACAAAGATATTTTAATTGTTGTTTTTAAAGAAACAAACTTATTAACAGTTATCATCAAATAAATAAGATAAAAAGTATAGTTGATTCAGCTTTCAAATAACACGTAAATATACTGTTAATCAATGACTGGAGCTATTTTGATGCTATTATATAAACGTAAATTGATTTTGTGTTTTAAATCGGGTTGTTTATAAATAGAAAGTAGGGTGGATATTTAAGGAGAATTTTAAGTCTAATGTCAAGTTTAAAAAAACACCATGTATCAAGGAAAAAGTGCAAGTTCACACTTCAAATCCGCTGAGTGCAAGAGTTTAGTCCAAAAAATTACAAAGTATTAAGAATAAAATAAACAAGAAATTAAAAATAAAAAATTAGAAATACGAAAGATAAAAAATAGCATAGAGCTGCAGATAACAGACAACCATCAGTGAAGAACGATTAGAGTGTTTTTTTAATTTTCAACTTAAAAAGCCAGCAAACTAATCAAAATCTACCGTAATCGTATCGCGATAATCAAGTCCGATTAAAGTAGAAGCACCGCCAACGGTATTTAAGTCGCTTTTATAAATAGCCAATTCTATATAGTCCGATGAATTAAATAAAGCCAATAAATGACCTGGTCCTTCGAGCCGATTTTCTTTTTCAATATCAAAGTCGATAATATCGCTGTACTTATGATATATTTTTGACAATTTTTTGTTTCGAGCATTCAATACAAAACTTCTACCTTTTCTATAAGCTTCAAAAATAGGACGAGAAATATTGGTGACAACATTACCAAAATTATCAATATAAATAACACTTCCAACAATTCCGTTTCCGTTAGCCACAATTCTTGGTGCCAATTCTCTGATATCTTTTAAATGATCGAAAGGTTTACCTACCACTTCTAAAGTGCCCCCTCTTGCAATATGGCAGGCTACTTTAACGAACACGTCTAACACAGGAAAAACGCTGTGCTCTGGTTCAGGAATTTTAATTTCAAACACTTTATCTGCAGTTATCTCAGAAGTTATGAGCGATGTTACACCATTATTGGCTGTGATAAAATAATGGCCATCTAACAAAATTATAATATGTTGATTTTCAGGAGTAAGTTCGGAGTCAACACCGATGATATGAATGCTGCCTTCTGGAAAATTTTTATAAGAGTTTTTAAGTATATAAGCACATTCAGGAATATTAAACGGACTTATTTCATTAGATATATCTACAATTTTAGCGTCAGGAAGTTCTTTGTAGATTGTACCTTTAATAGCACCTACAAAATGGTCTTTATATCCAAAATCAGTAGTTAGTGTAATAATTGCCATGAAAGATTGCTTCTATGTTTTTAAGAATAAAAACTTAAAAGAAAGCTTTATTGAAGCTATTTTTATTTAAGTTTGTTAAACAAAATTACATAAAAAATAAGGCAACCAAAATTATATTTATAAGTTACTAATTAAACGCGACAATCTTTGAACGAACTAATACTAGAACTAACGGAAATTAGTCCAAGAGATTTTTTTGGACAACAAAATGAACATATAGATTTAATTAAAAAGTACTTCCCAAAACTCAAAATTGTAGCACGGGGAAATAAAATTAGGGTCTATGGTGATGACGAACTTCTAGAGGAATTCGATAAAAAATTTCAAATGCTGACAGCTCATTACCAAAAATATAATAAACTCGATGAAAATAGCATCGAACGTTTATTGATGAGTACTGAAAAAGACGATTTGTCATCTTCTGAAAATAGTGGAGAAGTTTTAGTTCACGGTATGAGCGGCCGCTTAATTAAAGCGATAACGGTTAACCAACGAAAATTAGTTGATTCCGTGCGCAAAAACGATATGGTTTTTGCCGTTGGTCCTGCAGGAACAGGAAAAACTTATACTGGCGTTGCTTTGGCAGTACAAGCCCTTAAAGAAAAAAGAGTGAAACGGATTATTCTAACAAGGCCAGCCGTGGAAGCAGGTGAAAACTTAGGTTTTTTACCAGGCGATTTAAAAGAAAAATTAGATCCTTATATGCAGCCATTATATGATGCACTAAGAGATATGATTTCGCCCGAAAAACTAGCTTTGTATCTCGAAAATGGCACCATACAAATAGCACCTTTAGCTTTTATGAGAGGTAGAACTTTAGATCACGCTTTTGTGATTTTAGATGAAGGACAGAACACCACTCATGCGCAAATGAAAATGTTTTTGACAAGAATGGGCAAAAATGCTCAGTTTTTAATCACAGGAGATCCCGGACAGATAGATTTACCCCGACGCACAGTTTCCGGACTAAAAGAAGCTTTATTAGTTTTGCAAAACGTAGAAGGCATTGGTATGATTTATTTAGATGATAAAGATGTTATCCGTCATAAATTAGTCAAGAAAGTGATTGAGGCCTATAAAGGGCTTGAGCATCAAGGGTGATTTACAATTAAAAAAGTACTATATACTAAATTCAAAGTATTAAGATTATTGTTTGAAGTACAGAATATTGAGTATGAGGTGCAAAGTGAGTGTTCACCCTTAGGCTTGGCAATACAAGAGTTCAAGTTTGTTCTCAAAAAGTTTTGAGTTTTAAAATGCTAATATCCTATTTTCAATAAATAACCATCAATTTGCAAACTAGAACAAAAAACCTTAAACTTGAAACTTTTTCAAACCCAAGACACTGAACTGGACACCCAACAACAGATATTAAAAACTAAAAAGTAATGCCAGGATTTGAATTTTTTGGAGATTTAGAAAAAAAAGAGGTTAATGATGTTTTAGAATCAGGCGTGCTCATGCGCTATGGTTTTGATAAGGTTCGTAAATATAATAAATCTAAAGAATTAGAAGAATTATTACAGGAGCGCATGCAGGTGAAACATGCGCATGTTGTAAGTAGCGGTACTGCGGCTTTATCGGTTGCATTAATGGCTGCGCATATTAATTCTGGTGACCACGTAATTCTACCAACTTTTACTTTCGTAGCTTCTTTTGAAGCCATACTTTCCGTAGGTGCTGTTCCTATTTTAGTGGATGTTGATGATACGCTTGGGCTCAATGCCGAGGCGGTTGAAAGGGCTATTACTAGTAAAACAAAAGCCGTCATGGCGGTACATATGTGCGGTTCAATGACAGATTTAACCCCGCTTAAAAAACTTTGTGCAAAGCACAACCTAATTTTAATTGAAGATGCTTGCCAAGCTATTGGCGGTACATGGAACAAAAAACCCTTAGGTGCAATTGGCCATATTGGCTGTTTTTCGTTCGATTATGTAAAGACAATTACCTGTGGCGAAGGTGGTGCTATAATCACCAATAATAAAAAATATTTTACCAAAGCAGAACAATTTTCAGATCACGGGCATGATCATTTAGGGGTTGATAGGGGAGCAGATAAACACCCAATTATAGGTTATAATTATAGAATTTCAGAATTGAACGCTGCAGTAGGAGTAGCGCAAATAAAACGTTTGGATGATTTTCTTGCGATTCAAAAAAACCATTATTCAATTTTGGAAAAGACTTTAAAATCAGTGCCTCAGGTTACTTTTAGGCGAGTGCCGAAAGGGGGAGTACAAAATTATTCTTTTATAAATTTTTTTCTACCTACAAAAGTGGTTACCAAAAAAGTACACGCAGCTTTTGCTAAGCAGGGCATAGACAGTACTTTTTATTGGTTTGATAATAATTGGCACTATCATAAAAAATGGGATCATTTAAAGCTTTTAAAAGGGTTAAATAATTATGCTACGGCGCAATATGATGGTTTACCGAATTACGCAGAATCCGATTTTTCAGCCTCTGATGCCATCATGTCAAGAACCATATCCTGCTTAGTGAAATTAAGTTGGACAGAAGAACAGGTAAAAGAGAGGGCTCAAAAAATGGTTGAAATTATAAAAGTTACCATTTAAAAACTAATAGGTAACATAATCTACTATTTCAAGACCATAACCTACAATTCCCACGCGCTTGGCTTGAACATTATTGGTTAGTAAACGTATTTTAGAAATATTCAAATCGTGCAAAATTTGCGCACCAACGCCAAAATCCTTTGCATCCATTTCTATTTTTGGAGCTCTAATTTCTCCTTTAGCCTGCAATTGCTTAAGCGATGCTAATCTGTTCAAAAGATTAAGTGATTGACTTTCTTGATTTATAAATACAAAAGCCCCTTTCCCCTCCGTATGAATGGCGTGGAACATGTCTTCTAATTTTTTATCCGGATTGTTGGTTAAAGTGCCCAAAATATCGTTATTGATTAAGGTTGAATTAATGCGAGTTAAAATTTCTTCCTCTTTTTTCCAAGTTCCTTTGGTTAAGGCAATATGAATTTGTTGATTCGTAGTTTGTTGGTAAGCGCGTAATCTAAAATCGCCAAAACGGGTAGTAATCGTAAAGTCTTCTTTTTTCTCAATAAGACTATCATGTTCCATTCTATAGGCAATAAGCGATTCGATAGAAACAATTTTTAAACCATGTTTTTTGGCTACTTTTAATAGTTCAGGCAAACGGGCCATAGTACCATCTTCATTCATAATCTCGACAATTACTCCCGCTGGTTTTAATCCTGCTAAACGTGCGAAATCAATAGCCGCTTCGGTATGTCCTGTTCTTCTTAAAACCCCACCTTCTTTAGCTACTAAAGGAAAAATATGTCCGGGTCTTGCCAAATCGTATGATTTGGTTTCTGGGTGGGTTAATGCTAAAACAGTTTTAGCTCTGTCTGATGCCGAAATACCTGTAGTAACACCATTCCCTCTTAAATCTACTGATACCGTGAAAGCAGTTTCCATGTGGTCTGTATTGTTGGTTACCATCATGTGCAAGCCTAATTCTTTGCAGCGGCTCTCGGTTAATGGAGCACAAATTAATCCGCGGCCATAATACGCCATAAAGTTGATCATTTCTGGGGTTGCCAATTCGGCAGCAGCCAAAAAATCCCCTTCATTCTCTCTATTCTCATCATCAACAACAATAATAACTTTTCCGTTTTTTATATCGTTAATGGCATCTTCAATTGCATCGAGATGAATAGTTTTTTCCATATTCTTTATTTTGTGCTAAATCTTTTTTTTGAAATTAAATTTTGAAAGAAATCTATAACATTTCCAAAGCTGAGTAAACCCTTATCAGCCGTGGCTCTTTTAGTTAAAAAAATACCTAGCGGTAACATAATTAAGGTGGAAATCCATGCGCCTAAAATAGGACTCATATTTCCTTCCTTTGCGTAATTTTCTGCAAATACCCCTATAAAATAATAGGTTAAAAATAAAACAATGGCAATGACCATAGGTAAACCTAAACCACCTTTTCGTATAATTGCTCCTAACGGCGCCCCCACAAAAAATAGTATAATACACGACAATGCCAGGGCAAACTTTTTATGAAAGGACACAATGTGCATATTGTATATTTTATAGCGTTTATCTAACTCATCTCTTTTGCTGTCAATAGACCCAATAATGTTCGTTGTGGTGTTCAATGCCGAAGATAATATCTGACTTTTTTGATAGGATTCAAATAAGTTTACGATATTTAAGGTATCTAAATTTTTCTTGTGAATGGCCAAAGAATCAGCCGAAGCCGTTTTAAATTTTGTTTGAAGCATACTGTCAACAGTTGATAAAGTAGAAAAAGCACCCATTCTATTGTAAATGCTCTTGGAAAAGGTACGCACTATACTGATGTTATTGTCTTTTATAGAGTCTGCATCTTTAATTAGGCGCGATACATTTTTCATTTTATCTGTAGTAACGGAGCGGTCTTCTTCTAAATTAACATCAAGCCTTGAGATATCTTGGTTGATGGTGTAAGTTTCAAAGCTAGATTTCGCAAAGGGATATTTTCGATTATCGTTTGATTTCTTCTTAACCACGTCTTCATAGTAATACCCATCTTTTAAAATAAGCTGCAAAATATCAGAACCCTCACTACTCACTAATTCTCCTGATTTTGCCTTAATGACGGTGTTATTTATGCTACTTTGCGATTTTCTATGGATGATGACATTGTCAAGAAAACGTTCTTTTTCTCCATACTTACGATCTACTTTCATATTCATATTCGTGCCTTCTAAATCGCTAAAAGCACCTTCAACAATGGCTGTAGAGGGTTTTACCTGTCCGATATTTTTTCGCAAATTATAGATTTTTTGTTCTGCGGCGGGGATGACGCTATTGGCAAAATAAAAAACCAATATACCAAGTAATGAAACAAATACAATTAAACTGACCATGGCGCGCTGAAGGGAAATTCCAGAAGCCTTCATCGCTGCAAATTCATAGTTTTCAGCTAATGTGCCAAATGTAAGGATAGATGCGAGTAGTACGGTAAGCGGCAATACTTTTTCTGACAAGTTAGGCATAATATAAAACAAAAATTTGCCGATGATCACTATGTCTAAGCCTTTTCCCGCTAAATCATCTATAAATAACCATATTGTTTGGAATATGAAGATGAGCATCAATATCGCAAACGAACTGAAGAAATTATATAAAAATCGTCTTAAAATGTAGCTGTCTAATATTTTCAATGCCTAATTTTTGATGATGTAGTACCCGTCTTTTTTGTACTTTGCTTCATCAAAAGTAAATAAGGTTTTTGATAATGGCTGATTTGTTTTAAAAGAATTAACAGTGATGGTTGTTTTCGTTCCATTCTTGCCAGTTTCAATCAGTTTATATATATGTTTTGTTTCGGCATCAACTCCTAATAAAATAGTCTTTATTTCAGAATTCGTATCTATTGGCGTTAATTTTACAAATTGAATTTTTCGACCCTCAATATTTTGTATTATATCCCAAGCATAGGTATGTCCTGTTTTGTAGAAAGTCAACATTTTAGATGGGGTAATTGTGTTGGTGTCATCAGATTTATTTTCTATGGTAACTTCTTCATTTTCAGGTACAATGGTATATACTTTTTTTCCATCAAATAGCTGCTGTGAGCCTAAATAATTGAATAAATATTTGTCGGCTTGCATAGTTACATCACCCCTTGTTTCTTGATTTATTTTAGCTTCATTATTTTGCAAACTATATTTAAAATCTACATAGATATTATCATAAGATTTTACTTTATTGTAAACTTCATCTAGCAATGTTTTTGCTTTGGCGGCATTTTGAGCCATTCCTGTAGATGAAATTAAAACGGTAATTAAGAATATTATTTTTTTCATTTTTTAAAGGCTTTAAGCTTTAGGCTATGCGCCATAAGCGGTAATTTATATTAACTTATCAAGTTCAAGCTCAAATTCAAGAGTCAAGCGCAAGTTCAATTTTTTTCATGTATTTATTTTAATGGTTTTAAATTTTTCATTTTCAATTAATGAAAACCGAAAACTAACTTCTCTCGTTACTAAAAAAACTTTCCAGGGCAACCATATCAGTTATTAAAACTTGTCTTGCTTTACTTCCTTCAAAAGGGCCAACTATTCCTGCTGCTTCTAACTGATCAATAATCCTGCCAGCTCTGTTATATCCTAATTTTAATTTTCTTTGAATTAAGGATGCAGAACCTTGTTGCGAAATCACAATAACTTCTGCAGCTTCTCTAAATAAGGCATCTCGATCTTCTATATTATAATCAATACTTGTGCCAGAATCTTCACCAACGTACTCTGGAAGTAGATGCGCATCTGGATAACCACGTTGAGCGCCAATAAAATCTACTATTTTAGCTACTTCTGGCGTATCCACAAATGCACATTGAATTCGGGTTACATCATTACCCTGAGTGTATAGCATATCGCCTCTACCAATCAATTGATCGGCTCCAGCGGTATCTAAAATAGTTCTTGAATCTATCTTTGAGGTTACTCTAAAGGCAATTCTCGCTGGGAAATTCGCTTTTATAATCCCTGTAATCACGTTGACCGAAGGGCGTTGGGTAGCAATAATTAAATGAATCCCAATGGCTCTTGCCAATTGTGCCAAACGTGCAATGGGCGTTTCAACCTCTTTCCCTGCCGTCATAATTAAATCGGCAAACTCATCGATCACTAAAACAATATAAGGCAAAAATTTATGCCCATCATTAGGGTTTAATTTACGCTCTTTAAATTTAGTGTTGTATTCCTTAATATTACGGACTAAAGCTAGTTTTAGTAACTCATACCGATTGTCCATTTCTATACAAAGGGAATTTAAGGTGTGAATAACCTTGGTATTATCAGTGATAATAGCGTCCGCAGTATCTGGTAATTTAGCTAAAAAATGACGTTCTATTTTATTGAAAAGTGTTAATTCTACCTTTTTAGGGTCAATTAATACAAATTTTACTTCCGCTGGATGTTTTTTATATAAAAGTGATGTTAATACCGCATTTAAACCAACAGATTTACCTTGCCCAGTGGCACCCGCCATTAATAAATGGGGCATTTTAGCCAAATCAACTACAAAGGTTTCATTGCTAATGGTTTTGCCAAAGGCGATAGGTAATTGCATTTCTGCATTTTGAAATTTACTTGAAGTAATCACAGAACGCATTGATACTATGGTAGCGTTTTTGTTAGGAACCTCAATACCAATGGTACCTTTACCAGGGATTGGCGCTATAATTCGGATGCCTAAAGCGGCAAGTGAAAGTGCAATATCATCTTCTAAATTTTTTATTTTGGAGATGCGCACACCAGCATCTGGTACAATTTCATAAAGCGTTACTGTTGGACCTATAGTCGCTTTAATTTGTGAAATTCCAATTTTGTAGTTCTTTAAAGTTTCTACAATCTTATTTTTATTTTCTTCTAATTCTTCTTGATTAATAGTGATACCTCCTGTTACACCATGCTGGTCTAATAGTTCAATAGTTGGGAACTTATAACTGCCTAATTCAAGAGTAGGGTCAAACTCACCATAATCTGCTACTAATTTGCTGGATAAGTTATCCGTTTCTTCTTTTTCCTCAACTATTTTTTGGACTTCCATTTTAAGGTCTTCCATAACTTCTTCCTCTTTAGGAAGGTTAATCTCAAAATCCTGATCTAAATTTTTAATTTCTTGTTTTAATGGTGGAATGTCTTTTTTATGGGTATAAGTGTCCATCAAAACTTGTTTTTCTTCTTTCGCAATCAGCGCATCGATTTGATCTTCAGTGTAAGTTTCAGAAGAATCCACGTTTTTGAATTCTGATGCGATTGCTTTTTTCTTTTTTTGGTAATAATCCGTTACATGATCTGGCGTTACTTTAAACAAGCGTACTAAAATAATTACAAGTCCAAATAACAACAGCAAAAATACACCTAATTTACCGGCATAATCTTGTAGAAAATCATTCATTTCAAATCCTACAATTCCACCTAATAAAGGGTAGTTTGCAGCGAAAAAACCTAAAGCAATAGCTATCCATATCATAAATACCATGCCCCAAATCCATTTACGAAGTAAGCCTGTATTTTTTAGGCTTAAAAACATTTTTAGGCCAGTCATAAAAAATAAAAAAGTAAAAATGATAGAAGCCACACCAAAGCCTTTGTACATAAAAAAATGACTTATGCTCGCTCCAAATTTATTGAGTATATTTTTAGCTTCCTGATTTCTATTAGCAAATTCTGCTAATAAACTTTGATCGTCCTTCCAAGTAAAATAAAAGGAAATAAAGGAGAAAAATAAAGCGACACTAAAAAGCATAATTAGACTTCCTAGTATAATTTTATTTTGTTTTGATAATTTAAATGAACCCATTTTTTTGGGTGCCGTGTTTTTTGAGCTATTTGCCTTCTTTGCCATTAAATAAAGAATTCTTTAGGGCTAAAATACGAATTTAACCTTTTAAAGGATGAGGTATTTTTGTTTTAAAATATTTTAGGCAGGTAGATAATGAGTCCGACTAGTACCGCTGCTATAGAAACTACCATAACAGCACCGGCTGCTATATCTTTTATAAAACCAATTTTTGGATCAAATTTAGGTTGAATAAAATCGGCGACTTTTTCTACGGCAGTATTCATACCTTCAATACCGATGACTAATGCAATTGCAAAAATTTGTAAAATCCATTCTGTACTTGAAATTTCAAAATAAAACCCAGCAGCAGTCATCAGTAAACCTATGAAAACTTGGACTTTTATACTTGCTTCAGTTCTAATTAAAAGTAAAGCTCCGCGTAAAGCGAAGCTTACACTTTTTATTCTGTTTGCTATAAAAGATTCTTTTTTAGACATCCAATAAAGCTTCTAAAGCGGCTTTGTAGTTTGGTTCGTCAACAATTTCGGCAACTTGTTCTGAATATAGTACTTTTCCTTGCTCATTTAAAACCACAACTGCTCTAGAATGTAACGGAGCTAATGGACCATCGGAAAATGACAAGCCATATGCTTTACCGAAATTACCATCCTTAAAATCAGATAGCATTTCTACATTATTAAGACCTTCTGCCCCACAAAAACGAGCTTGAGCAAATGGTAAATCTTTTGAAATACACAAGACGGTAGTATTATTTAACTCAACTGCTTCTTGGTTAAATTGACGTACAGATTGGGCGCAAGTACCTGTGTCAATACTTGGAAAAATATTAAGCACAACTTTTTTGCCTTTATAATCTGCCAATGTCGCTGCTGATAAATCTTTTTTGGTAAGATTGAAATCTGGTGCAGCAACCCCAATTTGTGGTAAATTTCCTATGGTATGAATTTGATTTCCTTTTAATGTAACTGTTGCCATAATCCTCGTATTTATTTTGGCGTGAAATTATAAAATATATCCCTGAAATATAAACAATATTGGTTAAAAATATAAAAGTCCATTTTTTTAGGAAATGGACTTTTATATTTTTTAAAATGATTTCAGAAATTATTTATCAATAGCTCCCATTACGCGTTGCATGAAACTATTCAATGCTTCCTTTTGAGGAACTCCGCTTTTAATGGCCTTGTTCACTTCAAGTGCACCGTACATATTTGAAATTAACTCACCAATCACATCTAATTCTTCATCTTTTAAAGAAGAAAGCTCAGTTAAACCTTCAAGTGTTTCAATTGTTTCTAAGATATAGTCTTCATCATTCTGATCGATAAAGCTCGTGAGATGTTTAATTACTGGTAATTTCATTAATCAAATCTTTTAATACATCATACTTGTTGGTTTGTACTTGATTTTTTAACTTTCCTTCAGTAAAAGCAGCAAATGTTGGTAAATTATCTACATTGGCTAATTTTCTTGAATTCGGAAATTTTTCAGCATCAACCATAACAAAGGTGATATTTTCATTTTCTGTTGCTTCTTTTTTAAATTTTGGTTTCATAATACGGCAATTACCACACCATGTAGCCGAGTATTGAACCATCACATTTCTGTTTTGGTCAATAATCTCTTGTAAATTATCTTGTTCTAATTCTAAAATCATGAGCTATATTTTTAGTTTTTTTATGTATTAGAAAGTACCCTATTGCTGGAACAAACAATAGAATACTTTTATCTTACAATTTTTTTAGTTGGCGTGAGTTGCAAGGTAACTCGCTACACCTGATCTATCGGCTTTCATTGCATCTTTACCTTCTTCCCAATTGGCTGGACAAACCTCACCCTTTTCTTGTACATGAGTATAGGCATCAATTAAACGTAAATATTCGTTTACATTTCTACCTAAAGGCATGTGGTTAATTCCTTCATGAAAAACAGTACCCTCTTCATCAATTAAATACGTGGCTCTAAAAGTAACATTATCACCTTCCACAGTAACTACTCCTGTTTCTTCGTTGTATTGTTCGTTAACAATATCTAAAATTCCTAAAGTTGATGCTAAGTTTCTGTTGCTGTCCGCTAAAATAGAATAAGTAACACCTTCGATTCCGCCATTATCTTTTGAAGTGTTTAACCAAGCAAAATGCACTTCCGCAGTATCACAAGAAGCTCCGATTACAATAGTATTTCTTTTTTCAAACTCCCCTAAAGCTGCTTGAAAAGCATGAAGTTCAGTGGGACATACAAAAGTAAAATCCTTTGGATACCAGAATAAAACTACTTTTTTATTATTATTTTTTGCCTCTTCTAAAACATTTAATTTAAAAGTATCTCCTAATTCATTCATTGCGTTTACGCTTAAATTCGGGAACTTTTTTCCTACTATTGCCATATTATTTTATTTTAATTTGTTCTTATTTACAGAGCAAATTTAGGAATAGGGTATGGGTGTTAAGCCAATTATGGATTATTATATTTTATAGCTTAATAGTGTTTAGATATGGCATAGGACTTAAGGCCATTCTATTGATAAATTAGAAGTAGTTAAGGAAAAAAACGATCAGTATAGGAATATTTGTAGCTTTTTATTGCTGAAATAAGAAAACACAATTTTTAGTTAAAACACCAAAAAAGGCTTTGCTTAGTTTTGTAAACCAATGAAACTACTTATTTGGCTAGCCTAAATTCAATTCTAATATAAAGGCCTTAAGCTTTCACTGTTTTTGAAGTCGCTAACATTCTAATTTTAATATTAAAAGCTGCAAATGTTAAGGTCATAATAGGACTTAACCAGTTAAAAATAGCGAATATAAAATATTCTCCGGTGCTGACACCTAAAACGCTCGATTGATAAGCCCCACAGGTATTCCAAGGGATTAAAACTGATGTTACGGTTCCTGAATCCTCGAGGGTTCTACTTAAATTCTCAGGGGCTAAATTTTTATCATGATAGGCTTTCTTAAACATTTTACCAGGAATAACAATCGCTAAATATTGATCACTAGCAATGGCATTTAATCCAAGGCAGCTAATAACCGTGCTAGAAAAAAGCCCGAATACAGAAGTTGCCACAGAAAGTAAGGCTTTTGTGATTCTAGCAAGAGCACCAATACCATCCATAATACCACCAAACACCATGGCACAACAAATTAAGTAGATGGTCCAAAGCATACCTTGCATGCCGCCTGCGCTGAATAATTCGTTTAGTTTCTCATTATCGGTGATAATTTCAGTATCTGTGAAAATAGCGTTAAAAAGTGCCGTTACCTCCGATTCGTTAAGTGCATTTAAAACTTCAGTCTGAAAAATCATAGCAAAAATAGCAGCTAAACCAACACCAATACCTAATGCAACTAAAGGTTTCGTTTTTAAAAGAATTAGAATAATAACTACTCCAGGAACAATAAATAAATAAGGAGTAATAGTAAAGGTGGTTTGTATGGTTTTTAATAAACCGCTAATATCCGCACTTCCTGTAGTATCAATATTTAAACTGATAATGGAAAATACGACTAAGGTAATCACAATTGTGGGTACAGTCGTTAAAGCCATGTATTTAATGTGCGTAAACAAATCAGTGCCTGCCATGGCAGGCGCTAAGTTGGTGGTGTCGCTTAAGGGAGACATCTTATCTCCGAAATAGGCACCTGAAATAACGGCTCCGGCAATCATTCCTGTTGGGATTCCTAGTGCTGTTCCTATTCCCACAAGCGCAATACCAACTGTTGCAGAAGTGGTCCAAGAGCTACCAGTGGCAATAGAAATAATAGCAGCAATGACCACAGATGCCGGTAAAAATATACTAGGATTTAAAACTTGCAAACCGTAGTAAACCATTGCAGGGATAATACCGCTTACCAGCCAAGTGCCGGCTAAAGCACCTACTAAAAACAAAATCATTATAGGAATAAAAACACTTTTTAAGTTTTCCCATATTTCCATTATCATTGTTTTTAAGGTTGATTTATTGAAAAAACCAACAATAGCAGCAAAAACACCTCCAATAAGTAAAATAATTTGATTTGAATACTCCCCAAGCGCTTCTCCATCTGCAAAAAAAATGTTGTAGGCCAGCATTGCCATTAAAAGAACCACAGGAATTAAAGCTTCCCAAATACTTAATTCTCTATTTTCTACAATATGTTCATTTTCAGGGCCTGACGGATTTAAGCTTTGGTTTTGCATTAATTATTTAATTAGTTATTCTGTAATAATACGATTTTGGTCGTTTTCTCGCAAATATTCTAATCATCTAATTTTTAATGCACTTCTTCTGCGTCAAAAATATTTAATTGCAACATACAGGCTTTCATTAAGGTGTATGTACGTTCAATATCATTGTCTAATCCTATAGAAAACCGAATTAATCCTTCGGATAAACCCATTTCTTTTTGCTCTTCTAAGGGAATTTCTGAGGAGGTAGAGGTGCCTGGTGCGCTAAATAAGGTTTTATAAAAACCAAGACTTACCGCTAAATAGCCTAGACCATTTTCTTGCATAAGTTCCATTAGAGCGTTGGCATTTTCTAACGAACCTACATTAACGGTTAACAATCCACCATAACCATAATCCTTATTCATTTGATGGGTCATAATGTCATAACCAGAATGCGACTGCAATCCTGGATAAGAGACTCTGAGTCCGTCTTGCTCAAATTTTTGTGCTAAAAATAAAGCATTTTCGCTGTGTTTCTTCATTCGAATATGCAGTGTTCGCATATTTTTTAATATTGATGCTGCTCTTAAACTGTCTAAAGTACTACCCAATAACATTCCGGCGCCAGAATTTACACCCTTTAAACTCAGACAGAAATCTGTAGTACCACAAACCACGCCAGCGACACAATCGCTTGTGCCATTTATAAATTTGGTAAGACTATGAATAATAATATCAGCCCCTAATTTTCCAGGAGCGATAGATAAGGGCGAAAAAGTATTATCAACCACCAAGGGCAGTCCGTGTTTTTTAGCCAATTTGGAAAGTGCAGCGATATCTGCAACCTCTAGCAGGGGATTACTAACCGCCTCACAATAAATCATTTTTGTTTTAGGGGTGATTGCATTTTCAATAGCTTCAATATCAGTACTATCCACAAATGATGTGCTGATATTGAATTTCTTTAAGAAATTTTTCATAAAAGCGTAAGTACCCCCGTAAATAGTTCGGCTGCTTACGATATGATCCTCAGCATCACATAATTGTAAAATTACAGAAGTGATGGCACCCATTCCACTGCCATAAACATTAGCGGTTTCTGTACCTTCTAAAGCGGCTAAAGCTTCGCCTAAATAAAGGTTTGATGGGGATGAATGTCTGCTATATAAATAACAACCTTCTGTATTGCCCTCAAAAGTATCGAACATAGTTTTTGCCGAGATGAAGGTATAAGTTGAAGAATCTGATATAGATGGATTGACACCACCATATTCCCCAAAATATTGTAAGTCTTGTAATTTGTCTGCTGCCTTGTAGTTCATAATATCAAGTTTTAAAAGTACTAAAATAGAAGAAATAAGTACCATTATCAATTATTTGTTTTAAATGTAAATTATAAATCTATTTTTAATCATATTTTTAGAATTAAATTCTATTTATTACAATTTTTAATTAAATTTGATGAAAATTCATCTAAATGATTTTTGACGACACAGACAGAAAACTTTTAAGTTTACTTCAAGAAGATTGTAAACGAACCACGAAAGAGTACGCAAACAGCTTAAATTTATCGGTAACTGCGGTTTACGAGCGTATAAAACGACTTGAAAAAACTGGTGCTATAAAAAAATATGTGGCTTTGGTGGATAAAAAACAAGTAAATAGGCCTTTTACAGTACTTTGTCATGTAAAATTGGCGCAACATACGAAAGAATATGTTACGCTATTTGAAAAAGAGGTGGTTAAACTAAAAGAAGTGGTGGAGTGTTATCACATTAGCGGCGACTATGATTATATCTTGAAAATTCACGTAAGTGATATGGAAAAATATAGGGAGTTTATGGTCTCTAAACTTACGGCAATTCATCATATAGGAAGCACCCAGAGTTCCTTTGTTATTGAAGAAGTAAAGCATACGACTGCGATTACCTTGTAGTTTAATGGCATTAAAAAGTCATCATTAAGAGGGTTTAATTGAAGATTTTTTGATAAAACTATCAACTTCCACAGCCAACTGTTTACTTTTCTTAAATCAAAAAAAGTTAAGTTTAGAACTTCAAAAGCTGGTATAAAATAAATTAGTGTTAATTTTGTAAGGTTTAAAAATTTAATCAAAGTTATGAGTAAATATGATGTAGCCATTATTGGTTCAGGCCCTGGAGGATATGTTGCAGCGATACGCTGCGCACAATTAGGAATGAAAACGGCCATAATTGAAAAATATAGTACTTTAGGTGGTACTTGCTTAAATGTGGGTTGCATCCCTTCAAAGGCTTTATTAGATTCTTCGCACCATTATGAAGATGCCGTAAAACATTTTGAAGAACACGGAATTGAAATTCCTGGGGAAATAAAGGTTAATCTTGAAAAAATGATTTCTCGGAAACAAGGGGTTGTCGATATGACTACGAAGGGAATTCAGTTTTTAATGGATAAAAATAAAATTGATGTTTTTGAAGCTTTAGGAAGCTTTAAAGATGCTACACATATTAATATTAAGAAAAGTGATGGTTCATTAGAAACTATCGAAGCTAAAAATATTATTATTGCTACAGGCTCAAAACCAACAACTTTACCTTTTATAAAAATAGATAAAGAACGTGTTATAACTTCAACCGAAGCTTTAAAACTAAAAGAAATACCAAAACACATGATTATTATTGGTGGTGGGGTTATTGGTTTAGAACTAGGGCAGGTGTATAAGCGATTGGGGTCCGAAGTAACGGTGGTAGAATTTATGGATAGAATTATTGCTGGCATGGATGCCGATTTATCCAAAGAATTACTGAAAGTGATGAAAAAGCAAAAAATAAAATTTGAGCTTTCTCACAAAGTAAAATCGGTAGAACGCAAAGGCGAAGAAGTTATCGTAAAGGCAGTCAACAAAAAAGATGAGGAAATTACTTTTAAAGGTGATTATTGTTTGGTTGCTGTTGGACGTAGTGCCTATACAGAGGGTTTAAATTTGGAGGCTGCAGGTGTTAAGATGGAAGAAAGAGGCAGAATCGCCGTAAATAACCATTTACAAACCAATGTTTCTAATATATATGCTATTGGCGATGTTATTAAAGGGGCTATGTTGGCACATAAAGCCGAAGAAGAAGGCACTTTAGTCGCAGAGATTATAGCTGGACAAAAACCGCATATTGATTATAATTTAATTCCTGGCGTCGTTTATACTTGGCCAGAAGTGGCTGCCGTTGGAAAGACAGAGGAAGAATTAAAAGAAGCCGGAATTGAATACAAGTCAGGCTCTTTCCCCATGCGTGCTTTAGGAAGATCGCGAGCAAGTGGCAATATAGACGGATTTGTAAAAATATTAGCCGATAAAAAAACCGATGAAGTTTTAGGCGTTCACATGATTGGTGCTCGTGTTGCCGATTTAATTTCAGAAGCAGTTACTGCCATGGAATTTAGAGCTTCAGCAGAAGACATTGCTCGTATGAGTCACGCTCACCCAACTTACGCAGAAGCCGTAAAAGAAGCTGCGCTTGCTGCAACAGGTAACAGGGCTTTACACGTGTAATGAAATACCTGCGTAAAAATAAAAAAGTCGGCTCTCTAAATTTCAGAGAGCCGATTTTTTTATTTATTGCTTTCCGCTATCGTTATAAAGTGAATGAATAAGCACCACTGCCTACTGACCACAGCTTACTGAAAGACTACCGTCTGAAAACCTACTACTTATGTGAACCATCGCAATAAGGCGGATTGTTAGTTTTTTTACAGGTACATAAAAAAGCCTTTTTGTCTTCTTCGACTGTGAAGCGCATAGGTGGAGTAGCGTTTTGTGCTCTGTGAGAACCATCACAAAAAGGTTGGTTGCTGCTGTGGCTACAGGTGCACCAGCTGTATGCTTTATCTTTTTCTAAATCACAACCTATTGGGGAATACTTTATATCACTCATAAAAAATTTATTTTTTCAAGTGAAAGATACTAGAAACTTTGGAAATTGTATAATTGAACACTTAATCTTTAACCAGTCTAAATAGTTTTAAAACTGCTACTCTTAATTTTATTAAGTAGCTTCTAAACAGTTTTGTTGTAAAAAAGAACCAAGGCTCTAAGGTGTCTGTAATTTGTATGCCTTTAGTTTTTATACTTGCTTTTATAGTTACTTTATGGTTCTCGTAGTATAAAGCAATGGATGTACAAGTAATCATAAACGCAATAGCACCGATAATTACTGCCGTAGGAGAAAGCGTATGGTTTAAAAAATAATAAAGGCCTAAACCTATAAAGCTGCCATATAAAATAATGTAATGAACCACATAAATAGATAAGGTACTTTGTCCTATTTTCAATAAAGTTGGATGTGTTAAAAATTTACGAATCAACATAAAAACGGCAAAAACTAAAAATACATCACCTAAGCGAATAAATAAATAATTATTAAAAAAGATATCAGCAAACAATCGCACTTTTGTGGTTTCGGCTAAGAATAAAAATAATTCTGAAGAACCAAATATCAAAGATATTCCCAGTATAATAGCTACCGAAATAGCCACAGGATATAAGTATTTATATTCCTTAAACCTAGAAAAGACAAGTGATAAAAACGCACCAAAAGTAGCATAGCCAAACCATGGAAAAACAGTAAAAACTGAGCCATTTACATTGCTCAAGTAATTAGCTAAAGCTTCTGGTAAATAAGCGTGAGTCCATTTTATATAATTAGGTTCAAATATAAAGAGGAGTAGCGTAACAGAAACTAACGAAATGGAGAAAAACAACTTTCTTTTGATGGAAAGTAAGTACAAACCAATAATTCCTAAAATTGAAAAGCCAATACAATGCAATACATCGACCAAATAAAAGGAGTCATAAACTTCACCAATAAGTAAGCCCCAAAAATTTAATCGCAATAAATATCCAATAAAAATAAGTTGCAGACCTCTTTTTATTCCTTTTGTAACTCTTGGGTTGTCGAAACCTTTTGTATCGCCTTTAATGAGTAAAAAAGTAAAAATAAAACCAGAAACAGTAAAGAAAACAGGTGCCGTCATACCTCTGAAATAAGACCAAATAGTAAATCCGACATTGGTATTATCTCTAAAAGCATTATCCAATAAACCATCCACAAAATGCCCTTGAAGCATCATTAAAATAGCCCAAGCGCGCATGGCGTCAACAAAATAGAGTCTGTTCGTTTTCGATATCATATAAAAATATACTGTATATACTTGCTAAACAGTATGTTTGGATGTTCTGCGGTGCAAAATTAGATAAAAATTGTTTATGTCAGCATATTTTACGGTATTTTCGTTGAAATAAAAAATACTAGTTTTAATGGCATCAATCTTAGCTTTTGCGGGGAGTAATTCATCAGTTTCAATTAACTATAAACTTGTAAATTTTACAGTTAGTTTAATTCAAAATCAACAAGTTAAAGTCTTGAATATGGCAGAATTTCCATTTCCGATGTATGGCTACGACGAAGAAAAAAACAATGGTTATGATGCTTCGCTCTATGCCCTAAAAAATGCAATATTGAATTCAGACGGAATTCTACTTGCCGTAAACGAGCATAACGGTCATCCTTCGGCTTATTTTAAGAATATTTTAGATTGGTTATCGCGAATTGAAATAAAGTTTTTAGCGGATAAAAAGATTTTCTTAATGGCGACCTCAGGAGGAAAACGTGGTGCTATCAGTGCTTTAGAATTGGTAGCCCAATTATTGCCTAGGTTTGGAGGACAAATTGTAGCTACCTTCTCTCTCCCTTCGTTTGCTGAAAATTTTGACGAGACCAAAGGGATTATCCATAAGGATTTGGTTGCCGAACATCAAAAAGCACTACAATTATTTCTTTCTAAACTATAAGTTATTGTGCGTAAAAAGGTTTCTTATACGGTTGATGATGTTCAGAAATTTAAAGTTTCGCTTTTGCAATGGGCCCAGCAGTTCTATGAAATTGTTTGGTTAGATAACAATGACCATACACAAAAATACAGCTCTTTTGACGCTATTTTGGCAGTTGATGCCATCACAGCCATCAAAACCGACGCTAAAAATGCTTTTGAAGATTTAAAAGTCTATCAAAATGAAACCAAAGATTGGCTTTTTGGCTATTTGTCGTATGATTTAAAAAATGATGTTGAACAGCTCACATCAAAAAATTATGACGGTTTAGAATTTCCCGATTTGTATTTTTTTCAACCTAAAAAAATTATCAAAATCCAAGGCAGAAAGGTAGAATTTGATTATCTGCAAATGGTAGCCGACGAGGTAGAAAATGATTTTAATGTTATTTTAACGCTGAAAAATGATGATAATTTAGAAAGTACTAAAGACGAAAAATCGATGAATATTAAAATGCGCATCTTCAAGGACGAGTATTTTAAACAAGTATCAAAAATGTTAGCACATATCCATAGAGGCGATATGTATGAAGCTAATTTTTGCCAAGAGTTTTATATTGAAAATCAAACTATTAATCCATTTAAAGTGTATCAAAAGTTGAATTCAATTTCTAAAGCTCCTTTTGCTTCTTTTTTAAAGATAAATGATCAATTTCTTTTGTGCGCTTCTCCTGAACGCTATTTAAAAAAACAAGGGATAAAGATTATTTCTCAACCTATCAAAGGAACAGCAAAACGCTCCAAAAACAA
>JBGSQM010000045.1:0-55771 GCA_041738035.1 Cellulophaga sp. | reverse complement strand
AGTGCAACAAATAAAAGCCTACTTAGAAAAAATAGCCACCATCTCTGCATCCGATTGGGACTTTTTTATGTCCAAATTAGAACGACGGGTTATTCCTAAAAAATCGATTTTTCTACACATCAACGAGATTGAAAATCACATCTCCTTTATAGAATCTGGCGTGGTCCGTTTGTTTATTCCCAAAGAAAATCCAGATAAAGAAATCACTTTTGGTTTTAGTTTTAAAGATCAGTTTATCAGTGCCTATGATTCATTTTTAACACGTTCCCCTTCAGCCTACCAATTACAAGCACTTACCGAAACAACGATTTTAAGCATTACGTATTCCGATTTACAACTCGTCTATAAAACTACACAATTAGGAAATTTAATTGGACGTTTAACGGCAGAGCGTCTTTTTTTAATCAAATCAAAAAGAGAGCAAAACTTATTGAATTTAAGTGCAGAACAACGCTATATAAATTTATTTAAAGAGCGCCCCGAACTTTTAAAAGTAATTCCTTTAAAATACATCAGTTCTTATATTGGGGTTACATCCCAAGCGCTAAGCAGAATTAGAAAACGGGTTTGAAATGTGTCTAAATCTCAAAAGTCGAAAGTCCAAAAATCCAACAATCCAACAATCTCAAAATAGCAATTAATTGATTCAGGTTCATTGTTTCTTTCCCTACATCAAATTACCTTTGTAAAAAAAGCTATGTTAATTGTTCTATTTGTTGCCATACTCTGGTATGGAGGTTTATTTTTCCAATCCTTTTTTTTACACCGGTATGCGGCTCATCAGGTATTCACCATGTCTAAAACCATGGAACGGATTACCTTTGTTTTAACTTGGATTTTTCAAGGCCCTAGTTATTTAAGTGCGTATGGATATGGAATTATGCACCGCATGCACCACGCTTATACAGATACCGATAAAGATCCCCACTCCCCTTCTCACGATGATAATTTATTTGCGATGATGTGGAAAACAAAAACCATCTATCAAGATATTAATACCCAACGTGTAGCCATAGACCAACGTTTTACTAAAAATGTGCCACAATGGAAAGGGTTTGATGTCTTTGCAAGTTCTCGGTTTTCTAGACTGCTGTGGATTACCGCTTACATTTTATTTTTTGCTTTTTTTGTAACAGCTTGGTGGCAATGGTTACTATTACCCGTAACCTTTTTAATGGCGCCTATTCATGGGGTGATTATTAACTGGTTTGGCCATATTTATGGTTATGTAAATTACACTATGAAAAACACCAGCAAAAATCTCTTTCGTTTTGATTTTTTAATGATGGGCGAAGGCTATCACAACAACCATCACAAACATGCGACTAGAGCCAATTTTGGCATCAAATGGTACGAGATTGATATGACGTATTTAATTATCAAAGTATTACATGCAGTAGGTATTATTCAACTAAAACCTGTTAAAGTTCAGCATCAATAGGTTTCTCCTAATTGGCCCTACCCTTCCCTCCTCAAAACTTCTAAGGGTGAACTTCTTAGGACCGTCTGTATATTACTTAACCCAATAGCCAATACCAAAAGCGTAATTCCCGGTAAAAACACTAAAAACGGAATCAAAGACGGTACAAAAGGTTCTTTAAATACAAATAGTGCCAAACAAAGGCTACTAATTAAAGCCAATAAAATCCCTACTAGACTGCCTAACAAGCCTAAAAAAACATATTCTAGGGCAGAAATCTTTAAAATTTGGGTATTTTTAGCACCAAGGGTTCGAAGCAGTACACTTTCTTTAATTCTTTGGTATTTACTGGTGCGTACCGAGCCTATTAACACAATAAACCCTGTGAGAATACTAAAGAATGCCATAAAATTAATGATCCAAGAAATCTTATCTAAAATATCTTCTACAATGCTGAATACTTGGCGCAAATCAAGCACCGAAACGCTAGGGAAATTAGCCACCAAATCGCGCTGTACTTTGGCAGAAGTAACTTCATCAGGAACAGCTGTTGTAATTACGCTAAACTGAGGGGCTTGCTCTAACACACCTTTTGGGAAAACAATGGTGAAATTAGGCTGTAAATTACTCCAATCCACACTTCGGACACTACCAATAGTAGTTTCTAACAAAACTCCTTGAACATTAAAAACAATGGCGTCGCCTACCGCTAATTTAGAATCGCGCGCTACATTATCAGAAATAGAAATCACGACAGGTTCGCCTTTTTGTAAAGTGGGTGTCCACTTGCCTTCTAAAATTTCTTCGGATGCTGCTAAAGTATCCCGATAGGTGGTTCTAAATTCATGTCTTAAAATCCAACCGCCCATTTCTCGAACAGAATCTTGTCTAATATCGTTCACTAAGCGATCACGTATTTTATGTACACGCATCGTTACAATCGGAATGCTACTTAAAATAGGCAAATTTGAGCTTTTAAGTTGATTTTCAATCGCTTCGCGTTGTTTGGTTTGCACGTCTAAAATAATCATGTTGGCATTTTCTGCTGTCTGACCTATTTCGGTTTTAGCTAGTAAAATATCTTTGGTAAAATACAGTGTGCTGATCAAAAAAGTACCTAAACCAATTGCAACCACTAGCACTACGGTCTGGTTATTGGGTCTAAAAAGATTTAGTAAACTTTGTCGTGTGGTATACCCGAAACGTTTTGGAAAATAATTTTTAATCAATTTCATACATCCTGTTGCAATGGCTGCAAGAATGGCGAAAGTCACTAGCGTTCCAGCTACAAAACCTAAAGCATAAAGTGCATCTTTTAACAACCAGAAAGAAAATAAAAATAAAAAGACTAAAATTAACCCGAACACCATAAAACGAACTTTCTTTGGACCTTGCGAAGCTTCCTCGTCTACACGTAATACTTCTAGTGGCGAGACGTACCAAGTTCGTAATAAAGGCAATAGTGCAAATAAAACGGACATGAATAATCCTAATAAAATACCTATGAAAATGGGTTGTGCTGAAATAGAAACTTCTACTGTAAATGGCAAAAATTCTTGTAAAATGTAAGGGAATAGCTCTTGGAGTCCAACACCAATTAACGAACCTATTAGTCCGCCAACGACACCAATACCCGCAATTTGGATTAAAAAAATTAGAAAACTCTGCTTACGTGAAGCACCCATACATTTTAAAACGGCAATAGAACGCAGTTTTTCTTTGATATAAATATGCACAGAACTCGCAATACCAATACATCCCAACAATAAAGCAATAAAAGCGGCCAAATTTAAAAATTTACCCACATTATCATAACGTCTTCCGAGACGTTGACTGGTGCTCGTATGCGTATCTAAATCGGCATTTTCCGCATCGAGCATGGGACCGATTTTCTTTTCAAATAGACTCAAATTAAGCGAATCTGATGCTTTGTAAAAATACTGGTATTCTTTTCGACTTCCGAATTGTACAAGCTCTGTATTTGCAATTAATCTATTCGGAATGATTACGGGCGGAGCCACCGTGGTAGAAATTGCCGTACTCCCTGGAATGGCTTTTAATGCGCCAGCAATAGGTAGCGTAAGTTCTCCTACTTTTATAGAATCGCCCGCTTTTACATTAAATTGAAGCATCAATGTAGCATCAACTAAAGCTCCACCTTCTTGTTGGTAACTGCCTGCTGCTGAACTAGGTTCTGTATCAATAGTACCATAAAAAGGAAAATCGCCCTGTAAACCTCTGACTTTTACCAATTTGGTGCCACCATTTTTTGGAAAGGCAATCATCGATACAAAATTGACTTCCTGAGCATCTGGTTTTAGGGAATCAATAATCGCTTGCGCCCGTTCCGAAGGCAACTGCCGGCTATCGATAATATAATCCGCACCCATTAAGGCTTTTGATTGCCGTTGGATGTTGTCTTTTAAATTGGTGCTAAACAATTGAATGGAAACCACTGCGGCAATTCCTAAAATAATGGAAGCCATAAATAATAACAGTCGTACTCTACTCGCTTTGGCATCGCGCCAAGCCATTTTGAAAAGCCATTTTGTATTTTGATTCATGCGTATTTGTGCTATGCTTACAGTACTGCTGTAGTTTCGTTAGTTAAAATTTGTCCGCCTTTAAGTCGTAATATTTGCTGGGTTCTGTTGGCCAAATCTAAATCGTGCGAAATAATGACTAAAGTAGTTCCTGCTTCTTTATTTAAATCGAATAATAGTTTGATGACTTTTTCGCCTGTTTCTTCGTCTAAATTTCCCGTAGGTTCATCGGCAAATAAAATAGTAGGATTGTTAGAAAAAGCTCTCGCCAAGGCCACCCTCTGCTGTTCCCCGCCAGAAAGTTGTGAAGGATAATGGTTAAAACGATTTGCGAGACCCACTTTTTCTAGTAATTGCATGCTCCTTTTAGTAGCGTCTTTAGCACCTTGTAATTCTAAAGGAACGCTTACATTTTCTAAGGCTGTAAGGGTGGGCAACAACTGAAAATTTTGAAAAATGAATCCCACTTCCTTATTTCGTAATTGCGCGCGTTGGTCTTCATTTAAGCTGCTCAGGTCTTGACCACAAAGTTCAACTGTACCCGCATTAGGTGCATCTAAACCAGCACAAAGGCCTAATAAAGTTGTTTTTCCGCTTCCAGACGGACCAATAATGGAAAATGTTTGTCCTTTTTCTACGTCAAACGTAATGTTTTGCAATACTGTTAATTCTTTTTGACCACTGGTGTAGGTCTTTTCTAAACCAGTAATCTTTAATATCTTTGGCATATAATTTTTAATTAAAAATGACACCTTATGTCAAAGGCTGAAAATAATCAATTGAGGGCAAATTTACCAACTTCACTGCACCCGATATTCTTAAAGTTTTGTTATTTTACGATGGCTTTTTTAATGCTCGCTTGTGGTGATGATAAAAAGGAGAAAACTAACACAGGCACAACATCAAAAGAAGTAACCGAACAAACGGTCACAGCGATAAATAGCACCAAAACCATACTCTGTTTTGGCGATAGTATCACAGCTGGTTATGGATTAGAAGATACTGAGAACGCTTTTCCTGGAGTTTTAAAAGGAAAAATAGATTCGTTAAATTTAGATTATACCGTTATTAATTCCGGTTTAAGTGGGGAAACTTCTGCCGGTGGTAAAAGCCGAATTGCTTGGGTTATGAATCAAAATATTGATATTTTTATCTTAGAATTGGGCGCCAATGACGGATTGCGTGGTGTTCCTCTATCTGAAACCAGAGCTAACTTACAAGCCATAATAAACATCGTAAAAGAAAAAAGTCCGGCTACCACTATTATCCTTGCAGGCATGGAATTGCCGCCTAATATGGGACAAGATTACACCACAGAATTCAAACAATTGTATTCGGACTTAGCCCAAAAAAACAATCTTGTTTTTATTCCTTTCATTTTAAAAGATGTTGGCGGTATTGCAAAACTCAATCAAACTGATGGCATACACCCCACTGTGGAGGGACATAAAATAGTAGCCAATACCGTTTGGGAGGTTTTAAGACCTATGCTGTAATTGGTTTTTTAACGCTTGAATTTTTTTTCTCAGGTCTCGAACTGACATCATCTTTTAATTTTTTTATTTTGCCAACAATTCCAAACAAACGATTGGATGAGCCCTGTCGAAGTGCGTCAAGTATTTAGCAAGGTCTTCGACAAGCTCAGACAAACAATTTAGCATTCATCTATCATCAAATAACGTGTGAACTTTTATCTAAATTTTCGACATTCAACAAATGACTTTCGATACAACACAACTACCAATCTATAGGAAAATAGTCTTTTAAGAACTTACCAGCCCAATGTTTTCCTGTATTGATACCATCAAAAAGTGGATCGAGCACTCGAGCGGCACCGTCCACAATATCTAACGGCGGTTGAAAATCTTGTTCTTCTTGTTTCTTTTTCGCTAAAGCCGCTGGGTCTTCATCTGTAACCCAACCTGTATCAACCGCATTCATAAAAATACCCTGCTTTGCTAAATCACCCGCAGCGGTATGGGTTAGCATATTTAAAGCCGCTTTAGCCATATTGGTATGTGGATGTCTCGATTCTTTAAAAGCCCTATGGAACTTGCCTTCCATAGCCGTTACATTAATAATATGTTTTTTTCCTGTTTGACTTTTTTTCATCACTTCCGCCAATCGATTACACAACACAAAGGGTGCGACCGCATTCACGAGTTGCACCTCAATCATTTCCGTCGTTTCTATTTCGCCGAGTTTAAGGCGCCAACTATTGGTGTTGCGTAAATCTACCTGTTGTAAATCAGCATCTAACTCTCCTTCAGGAAAAACTTCTTTGGCTACCAATGCCTTATCAAAACTATAGGGGATTTGAGATAATTTTGCGGAAGCCCGCAATCCGATGCCTGGTTCAGGCCCATGCCAAGTTACGGGCATATTTTGATTGGGAGATGCTGCAGATGTTAACAAAATCAATTCTTTCAAACAACTGGAATGATCCTGCAAAACCTCTTGGGCAAATTTTGGAAGTGAAGCTAAAGGTCGCTCTTCGTTGGCCATTAAATGCTGATAAAAACCTGCGGGTCTTCGAACTGTTTGCGCTGCATTATTAATCAGAATATCCAAAACGTCATACTTTTGCTCGATGAAATTGCAAAAAATTTCTACGCTCGGAATATGGCGCAAGTCCAAACCATGAATTTTTAAACGATGTCCCCAATCCATAAAATCGGGCTCTTTAGAAAAACGCAGAGCGGAATCTACAGGAAAGCGGGTTGTAGCAATTACGGTTGCGCCACCACGCAATAACATTAAGGTGATATGATAGCCTATTTTTAGACGAGACCCTGTAATAACAGCTACTTGCCCTTTTACATTGGCGGTTTGAAATCGTTTCGCATAATTAAAATCGCCACATTCGGTACACATGGTATCGTAAAAATGATGTAATTTGTTAAAGGATGTTTTACAAACGTAGCAATTACGAGCAATTTTTAATTCTTGTTGCTCTTTATTTGCCAAATCTGCAGCCTGTAATAATTTTGGAGTTGTAAAAATAAGTGCTTCTCTCGCGTTGCGAATACCCGTTTCTTTGCGCGCCACGCGGTCCATCTTATCTTGCTTGCGTTTGCTTGCTTTCTGCGCGTCTTTTTTTCGTCGAGAGAATTCGTCTCTATTAGGCCTAGAAAATTGACCTGTTACTTTGAGCAATTCCGTTCTTTGTTCAATAGGAATATCAAAAATCTGATTGGTATGCGTAACCAATTGTCCTAAAATGGCAATACATTTATCAATTTCTTCCGATGTTATTGGTGGTTTATCGTAGCTCAATTTTGAAACGTTTATTTATTTTAAAAAAGGTTATAAGGTTATAAGGTTATTAGTTTAGGAGTTTATTTAATCATTCCAATGGATTAGCTAGCTTTTTAAATCCTATAGTTTTAATCCAAGTAAAATATGGGTAATAGTAGAAGACTATAAAAATTTCATCATTGCCAATTAGAAACATAGATTTCTCACTGAGCTTGTCGAAGTGTGATTGGCATTTTCGTAAAGTCTTCGACAAGCTCAGACGGACATTTAGGTATTGATTTGTCATACAAAAATCGAATAATTTTTTCATTTTATTTTTCATTTTCGTACTTCTAATTTCGTATTTTTTTAGTTTGAATACCTTGTGTTTGATTCTAAACAACAGTAATCCTAACTTTTTTATTTTTCAATTTGGTATTATTCAATTTTTCTATTAATTCATCAACTAAACTCAATGGAACTGCAACAAATGCGCAATCTTGTTTTAGTTCAATAATTCCCAATTGTTCTTTGGTTATTCCGCCTTGTTTAAAAAATAAACCTGCAATATCGCTTTTAGATATTTTATCTTTTCGTCCACCAGAAATAAAAAGTGTTTCCCAATACACAGGGTTTTTTATGGGTTGATTTGATATATCGGCTATAGCCGTTTTTTCTATAAACTCAGGCAAAGCCTCGTTTTTCCACTTCAATACATACGCTGTACCTTCGGCGGCAACGCGCGCTGTACGTCCGTTTCTATGTATAAATTCTTGTTTATGGATCGGCAACTCGTAGTGAATGATGAATTCCATTTCTGGGACATCAATCCCTCTTGCCGCTAAATCTGTAGCGACAAGTAAGGAATAAGTTCCATTTCTAAATTTGATCAAAGAGCGTTCTCTGTCTTTTTGTTCCATTCCGCCATTAAAACAACCATGGGTATGATTGTGTTTCATAAGAAAATCACTAACAATTTGAATGCTATCCTTTAAATTACAGAAAATAATACCTTGTTGATTTCCAAGATTTTTTAGCAATTCTAATAAGGTATTCAACTTATTCTTATCTGGAGAAATAATGGTTTTTATTGCTAATTTAGATACTTCGGTATCCAAAAAATTTATCATCTTCGGATTTTGTAATCCCACAAATTCAGGAATGCTAAGTAATTGTGTGGCAGAAGTTAATATGCGCTTGTTTAAAGCGCTTAGGTCATTAATAATTTCTCTCATTTCGTCTTCAAAGCCTATTTCTAATGACTTGTCAAACTCATCTAAAACCAAAGTTTTAATGTCCTTTTTTGTAAAGCGTTCATTGGCAAAATGGTCATTAATCCGTCCGGGCGTTCCTATTAGAATTGCTGGTACATGTTTTAATTCTATTTTATCCTTTGCCATGGCCCGACCACCATAAACCGCATTTACTTTAAAACCAGAACCCATGGATCGAATCACTTGTTCTATTTGTATGGCTAATTCACGGGTTGGTACAATTATTAAAGCTTGAATGTTTTCTATATCAGGATTTAAACTCTGGATTAAGGGTAAGGCAAAGGCCAAAGTTTTTCCTGTTCCTGTTGGAGAAAGCAATATGGTATTGGTAGTTTTTGGTATTTTCTCTAATGCTTCTAGTTGCATTGGATTTAAGGCAGTAATATTCAGTTTTTGTAATATCTCGGATTGTGTTTTTATCGGTTCAGCCATGTTTACTTCTTTTTCTTTGGATTTGAAGCTTCTGGCTTAGCTATACTCATCTGGGATTGCGCTAAATAATTAGCCAAAATTTTATCTACCAATTCCTCTTTTGTTAAATGATGAAAAATGGTTTCTATTTTTGTTTTAAGAGTAGCGGAAACTTCTCTGTTTGGTTTGGTTTTAAATATTTTTGTTGCCCATAACAGTGTATTATTTTCCTCAATACTCTGAGCATCTGCTTTATCGAATTTCTTGAATTTAATTCCTAATTCTTTTTCCAAATCAGGAATATCTGCCAATTCTTCTTGTAAAATTATACTTAATGAAAGTCCCTTTGCTCCTGCCCTAGCCGTTCTACCACTTCTATGCACATAAGCATCGTAGGTATCTGGCAAATGGTAATTAACAATATAGGAGATTTCTTTAACATCAATACCACGAGCAGCCAAGTCCGTCGCTACTAAAATATCGATATGGCCTTCTCTAAATTGACCCATAATTCGGTCTCGGATTCCTTGTGTTAAACTACCGTGGATTGCTCCCGTAGAAAACCTATTAATCGCTAAGTTTTTAGCTAGTTTATTAACGGCAGCTTTGGTTTTACAAAATATAATGCTCCGTTCTCCTATTTTAGAATTTAAAAAATGAAGCAAAACCTCTAATTTTTCTATGGGAGAAACCACTACATATTGATGATCTATGCCTTGATGTCCAAGGGTTTTCATATCAGCTTCAATCTGAACTACATGTTTAGACATATAGTTTTGAACCAATTGTTTTATAGCACCAGGCATGGTTGCGGTAAATAATAAAGTTCTTCTCGATTTCGGGATTTCACTTATAATGGTATCAATTTCTTCTTTTAAAGCGCTGACCATTTCATCAGCCTCATCTAAGACTAAATAGTTTAGATTTTTTAAAGAAATGGTTTCGCGTTTCATTAAATCAACCAAACGCCCGGGTGTTGCAACAATAATATGTGTTGTCGCTTTTAAACGTTCTATTTGAGGTTTAATAGGGATGCCTCCACAAACCTGAGCTATCGATATTTCTGGACTATGCGTAGCAAAAGAAACCAAATTAACATAAATCTGCTGTCCCAATTCTCGAGTTGGTGCCAAAATAAGTACCTGAACATGAGACTTTTTAAGATTAACCAATTGCAGTAAGGGCAATCCAAAAGCTGCGGTTTTTCCAGTTCCTGTTTTGGCTAAGGCAACAATATCTTCTTTTTGATTTAGAAGAATCGGAATTGTTTTTTTTTGAATTGTAGTGGGAACAGTAATCTGTAAATCAACTAAACTTTGTTGCAATGCTTCATTAATTCCTAAATCTGAAAACTGTTTTAACATAAACTTTATTTTCAACAAAGATAGTTAGACTTTTTTGGGGAATGCTAGGTAATTAATTTGTTATTCATTTTTCTTTAAATCTTCGATCAAAGCCAAAGCAGCAGTCTCACCAGCAATCATTGCGGCGTTTAAAGAGCCATTTAAAAGATAATCACCTGCTAAAAATATGTTATGCGTAAGTTTAACTTCTTTTGGACTTAGCCTATTTTTTAGATGGTTTAAAGCAGGAAGTGCTTTAGTAATAGCATAATGTTTTAAAAAGGTAAGTCTTACAATTCCACAATATTTTTCTAAATCTTGTTGTACTCTTTCAATAAGCTCATTTTTAGAAAGTTTGTGATCTTTTACCACAGTTACAGAAAGTAATTCTTGGTTGGTCTTTCCTCCCATTTCAAGACTAGAATGGTAAAAAATATTGTTAATTAAAGAGGCCTCATCCGCAATCAGCCCAATGAGCGGTTTACGAATTATTCTGCTTTTAGTAGTAAAATAAAGCGCATCGCAATGCTTCCAAACTACTTTATTTTGTACTGGTTTTGGTGTTTCGAAAAGAGGTTCGGTGGCAATAATGGCATAATCATAAATTACTTCCGTTCCGTTTACTAGGATTATTTTATGATCCGAAAGGCTTGAAATAGCAGCATTAAATTGAATTTTAGTATTGGGTAGTTTACGGACAAGTTGATCCACAATAGCTGAAATACCCTTTTTTGGCAGCGTAGCAGCACCTTCACCAAACATTTTAAAGACAAAATTAAACATGCGGCTTGATGTGGCTAAATCTGGTTCTAAAAAAATACCGCTAAAAAATGGTTTAAAGAAGCTAACAATCATTTCATGACTAAATCCCTTTTGTTCTAGGAAAGTTTGTGTTGTAGTCTCTTTTTCAGCAAAAATCTGATCTATAGTTTTTGTTTTCAAATTTAGACTTAAACGAATTATTTTCCATTTATCTTTGAAGTTGCCTATCGATGACCCCAAAGTTGGCATCAAAAGTGAAAGATTACGAAGCGGATCGCCTATGGTTTGTTGTTTTCCTTTTTGAAAAATAACCGCTCCTGGAATAAACTTCTGTAATTCTAGCTCGTTTAAATCCAAGTATTTTCGAGCCATTGGGTAAGCATCTAGAAGTACCTGAAAGCCATGATCTAATTGATACCCTTCGACATTATCAGTTTTTATACGCCCTCCTGCAATAGCTGTTTTTTCATAAATTGTAGGAGCATAACCGTTCGCTTCTAAAACTTTTGCAGCAATTAAACCGCTAATTCCTGCGCCAATTATCGCAATATTTACCTTCTTTACTTCCATGGCATAAAAATAAGGAATATTCTGAAGACAACTTTCTTAACCTCATAGGAAAATTTAAAGTTTGAGTCCTATTTAAGTAGGAATTCAGGTATCTTTACCACCGCTATGAGTCTTTTAAATTTTTTATCGATTTTTTCGGCAATATCCTTTACAATTTTTGGAATTGGTTGCTTTATAGCGCCACGTATGAAATTAGAGTTTCTGCGTTATGGATTGGTAAACCAGCGAAAATTAGTAGGTGTTTTGCAACTTTTAGGCGCTGTGGGTTTATTTGTGGGATATTATTTTAGTCCATTTTTGGTGCTAATCTCTGCGAGTTGTCTTTCTCTACTTATGTTTTTGGGCTTTGGTGTGCGTATAAAAATAAGAGATTCTATTTTTCAATCTACCCCAGCATTTTTTTATGCTTTGCTCAATGCCTATATTGCTTTTGAGCAAATGGCCATTGTGTTTTGAACTTTAAATATAGATTCTAGAACGGATAGGCGATAAATATACACATACAGAAAAACAAAAAGGCTGGAAAAGACTTTTTTAAAGGATCTTTAATTTTTAAGTGCATTACCATAGAACCCAAGAGTAATGAAGCAAGACCCAAAGCCGCTATTTGTCTCCATTCAGGAAACCAAATACCAATCAAAAGACCAAGAGCCAAGGCTACTTTCAAAGTACCCACCAAATAACACATCCATACGGGAAGACCATATACTTGAAACTCTTCAACGATGGTTTTCGCATTACCTCCTCGCCATTGTGTAGGTTTATTGTACTGCAATAACCAAACATTAAGTATGCTAAAAGCAACAATACACTGTAACGCAATTATAATATAATTCATGTGATTTTTTTTTGAGGTTATTTCGGTTTTTTAAACAGGGTCAAGATGGTCTCTAAGATACTGATTTAAACAATATATCACTATGGTTTTATTAGGAAGGAATATTTATTTTAAAAAAAAGCCATTACGAAAAAATTTGTAATGGCTTTTTATTAAAAAATAAAATTTTTATTTTGGCATTACTACGCTATCAATAGCATGTATGATACCGTTAGAAGCTGCGACATCAGCAATAACAACTGTTGCCATTCCGCCTTTTGCATCTGTTAACATCACTTTTCCATCTTTTAAGGATAAAGTAATATCTCCACCCTGCACTGTGGTAACTGTAAATTTACCTTTGTTGCTATTGATCGCATCAATTACGGCAGCAGCATTGAAGCTACCTGAAACAACGTGATAGGTTAAAATACTAGTTAAAGTACCTTTACTTTCAGGCTTTAATAAACCTTCAACAGTACCCGCCGGTAATTTAGCAAATGCGTCATTTGTTGGTGCAAATACTGTAAAAGGTCCAGCACCACTTAAAGTTTCTACTAATTCAGCCGCTTTTACTGCCGCAACTAAAGTTGAAAAATTTTCATTTGCCGCAGCTACACCTACAATATTTGGTGTTTGAACTTCTGCAACAACAGGAACTTCCATAACCTCTGAAGTCGCTTGTTCTTTTGTTTCTTCTTTTTTTGTTTCTCCGCAAGACATAAATAAAAGCCCCGCAACTGCCAAAATACTTAATGTTTTAATGTTTTTCATAACGTATAATTAGATTTATTTAATTTTGGGCAAGATACAATAAAATATACATTTGTTTAATATATTTAACAGAAGATTAAACAAAAAACACCTTTAGCATTATTTATTATCGCATTAGCGTTAATTTTTCACCAAAGAGAACGATTGCTTCTTTGCAAACAGTTAAAAGTTTTTCGATTTAGGTGCAGTACTAATTTTAAACCTAGGTTAAAGGTGATACTTATTCGTCTCATATTCATGAAACATTTAGGTAGCACTAGTTCCTAGTTTCTCGTCAGAAATATTTTTTAGAAAATCGTTGATATTGGCTGGCATATTAGCTGCTTGGCTCGAAGTGGTATAAATAATAGGTGCTGCTTTTCCTTTTCATAGGGCTATAATATCGCCATCTTTTTCTTTATAAATCTTCATAATCTCTTTTATAGATTGCCCTATGGTTTTTTATTTACATCATGACAAGTAATACAGGTTTTCTCGGAAAAAAGTATGTTATCTATAAAAATTTACGAATCCATACTCAATTCAACTCTTATATGGGTAGTATTTGAATTTTGTTTGGATAATTTTTTATCTAGATTACAGCTAAATAATATTAGAGAAGCGGTAAAAATTAAAAATGAACGCATCTTCTTCAATTTTATATTTGCACCATTAAGATTAATTAATAGTTATCTAATAATAATTATTTTAGACTATTAAATTCATCGAATTCACTGGACTCGGCTTCTCCGTTGTGGTGTCCAAATAATGCCCATAAGGAAGAACCAAGAAACATGACACAAGACAAAAAGAATTTAATTATAGCCAAGATGAAAGTCGTGAGTTTTATAATTTAGTGCTCTTATCCAACAATTCGGAGCTGATACATGAAAGATTATGCTTCTAGGTAATTGATTTAATACGTCATTTAAGACTATATTTTTTCTATTCTAAATATATTTTTTCAATTTCTAAGACAAAATTTTCCTTTGTTTTATTTCCAATCAAAATGGCAATTTCTTCCATTTCTTTACCATTAAAATTAGGGCTGTTTAACCTATTGCCTCTAAAACTAGGATAAAAATCTGTTAAGGGCATTTTTACGGTCTCCCATTTTCCTGATGTATTAAATGTGCTTATAAAAGAAAAGCGCTGGAACTTATCTTCTTTTATCCTGAACTGATAATTTTTTCCATCACCTTTAACTTTTAAGACTAAAAAAGTATAGTTTGATGCGTTTTTAGCACCAAATTCATAGCGTATCGAAGAAAAGCCACCATTATTTTCTGTGCGAACTGTTCCAGAGTATTCCAGATTTCCTGTATCATTCATTTGTATTTTTCCTCGAGATAAGCCACCCATAACCCCGTCATCAACTACGTACCACTTTTGATTGTTAGTTTGGTCTTGAGCATTATAAATAAGTGATGAATCGGTTTGAATCATAGCTATTAGGATTAAAATAATTGATGTAAATTTCATTAGTTAAAAATACGAAATACAAGAAAGCAAATGGAATTGTCAAGGGGATATTTGTACCAGTTTAATTATCTATTTAGGCCAAATCTTCAGCTATTAACTGGTTTTTTGAAATTCCCATTGGGTACAATTCTGATTGCAAAGCTTTCATCATTGGCGGCGGGCCGCAGAGATACACTTTTTTGGAAATATCTAAATGGTGCGACTCTAAAAATTTTTTATCTATTTGGCCATGAGGGAATTCCTTGCTTTTTTCTTCAGATAGAATATTATAAAAATCGTTTCCCAACCATGCTTCTAAATTTTGCTTATAAATAATATCTTTTTCCGATTTGTTTGCAAAAAATAGCTTGTGACCTGCTAATTTATTTTGTCTATTTAAGTCTTTTAAGATAGCAATAAAAGGAGTTATTCCAGCGCCACCCGCAATAAAAGTACCTATGCCTTGATAAGTAATAGCTCCCCAAGGATCACTAATTAATAAAGCATCGCCGACTTTAAGTTCTTCTATTTTTTCTGTAACCCCGTTATGTGACGGGTATATTTTTATAGTAAATTCTAATTCAGTTTCTTCGGGTAAGCTCGTAAAAGTAAAAGGCCTTTTCTCGTCTCTCAATCCGTCTTTATCAATAGCTAATTCTGTTGCTTGACCGGGATTAAAAGTGAAACCTTCAGGTTTTTCAGTAACTAAACGCAAAACATTAAGGGTTATAAATTCTATTTTTTTAAGTTGAACGCTATAATTCATTATTTGATTTATTGAAGATTAAATTTTTAGTGATTGCTTATTTTATCCAAAGCATTTCCTATTAGCATATCACCGGAGATAATTTCAAAGGTTTTGTTTAAGGCAGCACTGTCATGAAGTGTTCTTGTTAAAACTTGAGCAACATCATCTCTACTTATTGACCCTTTTTTATTCAAATTTGAACCAATTTCAATTTTGTTATCGCCTCTATCGTTTGTTAAAGCACCTGGCCTTACAATGGCATAAGGAACAGTACTATCCTTTAAATATTCGTCTGCATTATGCTTCGCTTTCAAATAGTCTTGAAGATCTTCAGCCTCTTCAGGCGAACCTGCCCCCATCGAACTGAGCATCACAAATTTTTTAATCTTATTATTTTTAGCAGCATCAATCATTTTTTTTGCACCCTCTTGGTCTATTGCCAATACCTTTTTGCCCCCAGAACCCGCGGCAAAAACTACTTTATCAATATTGGCGGTAGTAAAAGAAACGTCTCCTTCAAGATCTGCAAGTACAGTTTTTACGTTTTGATCAGAAAAATATTTAACCTGACTTTCTTTCCGAACCATAGCGACTGGCTCGAAATAAGTAGAAGATATTAATAGATTTACAATTTTTTTTCCTGTTGTTCCTGTTGCTCCCACAACGAGTATCTTTTCCATATTTTTTATTTTTTTTAAAGATATGGACAAGATTTAACAAGCATTAATGCGATTTGATTTATGATTAACTCATTTAGATAAACAATAATATTTTAAAAAGGAGGCATTCATTAGTCGAACTGAAAAATTTAACAAAAACTGCAAATCCCTTCTCTTTTAAATTAGAAAATTATGTCCTTTTCCAAGTTTATTTTAAATATCCAAATTTACCAATATTGTAGTCTTCAAACGCTTGAATAAGTTCTTGTTGCGTATTCATAACAAAAGGACCATGAGCTGCAATAGGTTCATTTAAGGGCTGTCCACTTAAAACCAAAATAATACAATCCGTTAAAGCTTCAATAGTAAAGGTATCGCCATCTGAACCGAACAAGGCAAAATGATCTTGAGATACTTTAGAAGTATCATTTACTAAGGCGTTACCTTCAATCATTATTATAGACGTGGTGTAATGTGGTGGAAAGCTTATGGGCGTTTTAGCTCCTTTTTTCAATTTTACATTCATCATATTAAGCGGTGAAAAAGTATTTGCTGGTCCTTTTTCTCCTTGATAATCTCCAGCAATCACCTCAACTAGGCCTTCATTATTTGGTAGCCATACTTTTTTGATTTCCGAATTCGCAATCGCCTGATACTTTGGGGCAGACATTTTATCTTTCGCAGGAAGATTAACCCACAATTGAACCATTTGAAACTCTCCTCCTTTTTTACTCCACTCCGTTTCGTGAAACTCTTTATGCAAAACACCTGATGCAGCTGTCATCCACTGTACATCACCTTCGTCAATTACACCGCCACCGCCAGCACTGTCGTTATGTTCTATGCGACCTTTATAGGCTATAGTCACTGTTTCAAAACCTCTGTGAGGATGCACCCCTACTCCTTTTGGCTTTTGGGTTGGTGGGAAGGTAAATTTAGAATTATAATCCATCATAATAAATGGATCCATGCGCTGCATGGTCGAGGTTCCTGGAATAAAATTATGCACGCGAAAGCCATCACCTACAAAATGTGGCGTACCTGGGCTGGATATTTTTTCAATGTTTCGGGTTGTCATGCTACTTTGTTGAAATAATTTTTAAAATTTTTCTGTTTGTAAATTTACCAAATTTTCACCATTAAATCCTTAATGATATAATAATTGATTTGTTTTTTGGGCTAAATAGGTCATCTAAAATTAGATTTCAAAAGCTCATATTTAAATATTAATTGTAAAAAGAAGCTGATATCCATAAATTTTAGTTAGATTTGTTAACCATTTGGTTAAACTAAATAGTTAATTTTGAAAAAAGAAAAGAATTCAACCACCGAGAATAACATTTTAGAAGCTGCAAAAAGGGTGTTTCAGCAAAAAGGATTAGACGGCGCAAGGATGCAGGAAATTGCAGATGGTGCTAGTATTAACAAGGCTATGCTTCATTATTATTACCGTAATAAACAATTACTTTTTGAAGCCGTATTCACGAATGCCTTTATGTTGTTAGCACCACAATTAAATAAAATTTTAAATGATGATTCTGACATCGAGACAAAAATTAAAAACTTTACCTCTAATTACATTTCGTTTGTCAGTGTGCATCCCTACTTGCCCAATTTCGTGATTCAGGAAATACATAAAAACCCTGATTTTATACAAAAGATTAAAAAAAATAGTGAATTTCCAAATCTTGATAAATTCAAAAAACAGGTGGATTTAGAAGTGGAAAAAGGCATTTTAAAATCTATTTCTGCGGAGCAATTATTTATTAATATTTTGTCTTTAAGCATTTTCCCTTTTATCGGAGCGCATTTAATTATGGCTTTTGTTGGAGTGGACGATGAGGGTTTTCAAAAAATATTGGAAGAAAGAAAAACAGCGGTGGCAGATTTTATTATTGCCTCCATAAAAAAATAACGGATGAAAAATATACTCCAAATATTACTATTTATCACCACTTTTTCTATGTGGTCTCAAGAGAAAATAACATTACAAGAATGTTATGATTTAGTTCAAAAAAATTATCCCTTAGCCAAGCAAACGGGTTTGTTAGAAAAACAAAATAATTTTGCGATTCATGCCATAAACACTGAAAAATTACCACAATTTGATATTTTATCACAAGCTACCTATCAGTCAGATGTTATTGAAGTTCCTATTCCCAATAGCAACATTAGGCCCTTAAACAAAGACCAATATAGAGCAACCCTTAGTGTAAATCAGTTAATTTATGGTGGCGGACAGGTAAATGCCGCTTTAAAAGAAAAAATGGCAGAATTGCTTACCAAACAAAAACAGGTTGAAGTGAATTTGTACGCCCTTAAATTGCAAGTGAACCAATGGTACTTCTCCATTTTATTGCTACAAGAAAAAGAAGTCATCCTAAAGGCAAAACAAAATCAACTTCAAGAAAAATTAAAGGAAGTGCAATCAGGTATTAAAAACGGAATTATCATTGCTTCATCTGATAAAGTTTTACAAGCAGAGCTGCTAAAATTACAACAGCAGTTTACCGAATTACGATTACAACGAGAACGCTTGTATGACACTCTTTCTGCTTTTTTAGGAACAACACTTTCTTTAAATATCAGCCTTGAAAAACCGATAATCGCCACTATTTCTCAATTTAAAAATCAAAGGCCAGAACTAGCGTTGTTCCATTTAAAAAAAGAGCAAATAACTGCTTCTGAGGCTTTAATCATAAAACAAACAGCACCAAAATTAATGGGTTTCGCTACAGGCGGATATGGAAATCCGGGTTTAAATATGCTCGATAACTCATTTCAAAGTTTCTATATAGCAGGCGTAAAATTAAATTGGAAAGTTTTTGATTGGGGTGCCACAAAAAAGAAACGTGATGCATTAGCAGTTTCAAAGGAAATCGTTACAACGGAAGCCGAAATATTCGATTTACAAACCAACATTGCATTACAAGAGCAGCAAAAAGAAATTGAAAAACTAGAAGCTTTTATCAGCAGCGATTCAGGGATAATTAGCTTACGAAATGAAGTGCTTGAAGCCACCGCTTCGCAGTTAAAAAACGGTATAATTACATCATCAGTTTATATTACAGAACTCACCAATTTATACGAAGATGAAAACGCGTTAAGTACACATAGAATTCAATTATTACTTGCTAAGGTAAATTACAATACGATTACGGGGAATTAATAAAATCTTGTTTTTAAATGATCTAAAAACAGGAATAAAAACCGCAAAAATGAAAAAATTAAATAGCATCTTGTTGCATGGCATTGCAGCCACTGCCTTACTATCCTGCGAAAATGGTAACGAAAAAGCTGACGGATACGGCAATTTTGAAGCCACTGAAATTACTATTGCGGCCGAAAATAATGGTAAACTCATGCAGTTTTTTGTAGAAGAAGGCGATGTACTTTCAAAAAATACTTTTGTTGGCTTTATTGATACGATTCCTCTGCATTTAAAACGCAAACAATTACAAATTTCGAAGGCCCTAATTAGCGCAAAATCTAAAGGGGTTTTATCTCAAATTTCAGTTTTGACTGCGCAATTGAACACAGCAAATATCAATAAAAATAGAACCGAAAATTTGATCAAAGATAATGCGGGAACACAAAAGCAATTTGATGATATTTCGGGTGAGATTAATGTCATAAAACAAAGAATAAACGGTGTTGAAATTCAGAATGCGCCGGTGGTTAACGAGCTAAAGAGTATCGACGTTCAAATTGCTCAACTAAATGACCAGATTATAAAAAGTAAGCTCATAAACCCTGTTTCAGGAACTGTGCTGGCAAAATATGCGGAACCAAATGAAATTACAACTTTTGGAAAACCTCTGTACAAAATTGCCGATTTAAGCACCATGAAATTACGTATTTACATGAGCGAAACGCAATTGGCCAACTTAAGAATAGGACAAGAAGTATTTGTGAAAATTGATGATGCCAACTCCATGAAAACACTTTCAGGAACCATTGAATGGATTGCCTCAGCAGCTGAATTTACCCCTAAAATAATTCAGACAAAAGAAGAACGTGTCGCTTTAGTTTATGCCGTAAAAATTGCGGTTAAAAATGATGGAAGTTTAAAAATTGGAATGCCAGCGGAAATGTGGTTGAATAAAGAATTATGAGTATTTCAGTCCAACATATCAGTAAATCATATAAAAGTGTAAAAGCTTTACAGGATGTTTCTTTTGAAGTAAATGAAGGGGAATTGTTTGGTCTTATTGGCCCAGATGGTGCTGGGAAAACTACTTTATTCAGAATTTTAACTACGCTGCTAATTGCTGATGAAGGTAAGGCAAAAGTGACAGATTTTGATGTGGTTGAAGATTATAAAAAAATACGAAATAGTGTAGGCTATATGCCTGGTAAATTTTCATTATATCAAGACTTAACCGTTGAAGAAAACCTTACTTTTTTTGCTACTATTTTTGGAACGACTTTAAAAGAAAATTTTGAATTGATAAAAGAAATTTATCTTCAAATAGCACCTTTTAAAAACAGAAGAGCTGGAAAATTATCTGGTGGAATGAAACAAAAGCTAGCCTTGTGCTGTGCTTTAATTCATAAACCAAAAGTCTTATTTTTAGATGAACCCACCACAGGTGTTGATCCCGTTTCCCGGAAAGAATTTTGGGAAATGCTGAAACGTTTACAGAAAAAAGGCATTACCATTCTAGTTTCTACGCCCTATATGGATGAGGCCGAACTTTGTGATAGAATTGCACTGATACAAAATGGTAAGATTTTAGAAATTGACACCCCCGAAGCTATTGTGAAGCATTATCCAATGCCTATTTACAATGTTCGCGCAAACAATATGTACCAGTTGATAAAAACTTTAAATGACTACCAGCACAAGCATAGTATGTATCCTTTTGGTGAATTTGTTCACTATACAGATACTCGTGACGCGTTTAATTCCAAAGATTTAAAGGAATATTTAGAAGCTAAAAATTTATCGAATGTACAAATTGAAAAAACAGTTGCTACCATTGAAGATACTTTTATGGAATTAGCAAAATAATAAAAGGTTTAAAAAACATCCTGTACAAGTAATATCCTAAAAGGAAAAAAAACGCTACAAGTATAAGTTTATAAATATGAACAAAGTCATACAAGTAAAGGACCTTACTAAAAAATTTGGAGATTTCACAGCGGTAAATGCGATTACTTTTGAAGTAGAAAAAGGTGAAATCTTTGGATTTTTAGGAGCTAATGGTGCAGGAAAAACTACGGCAATGAAAATGCTTATTGGTATTTCTACTCCTACTTCAGGTAAAGCTATGGTTGCTGGTTTTGATGTATTCAAAGAAGCAGAAAGTATCAAAAAAAATATTGGGTATATGAGTCAAAAATTTGCCTTATATGACGATTTAACGGTAAGAGAAAATATTCGGTTTTTTGGTGGTATTTACGGATTGACAAAAGTGAGGATAAAGGAAAAATCGAACTTACTTGTTAACGAGCTGGGACTTGTAGAAGTCGCAAATTCTCTTGTTGGTTCTTTACCACTGGGATGGAAACAAAAATTAGCGTTTTCGGTATCACTTTTACATGATCCTAAAATTGTGTTTTTAGATGAACCTACTGGAGGCGTTGACCCTATTACGAGAAGACAGTTTTGGGAAATGATTTATAAAGCGGCTGACACAGGCACCACCGTTTTTGTAACCACACATTATATGGACGAAGCTGAATATTGCGATAGAGTATCTATCATGGTAAATGGTAAAATAGAGGCTTTAGACACCCCAAAAAAGCTAAAACAACAGTATAAAGTGGCTAATATGAACGATGTCTTTTTAAAACTAGCCAGAAGTGCATCCTAAACTTGTTCTAATGTGACATCATAAGTTTTATCATTAATTTAAATTACTAAAAAAATGTTAGATTATTTGAATACAATTGAAACATATAAAAGAATTTTCCCCCTTTGGGGGAATTAAAAGGGGGCTATGAAACGATTTATAGGATTTTTAACCAAGGAGTTTTACCATATTTTTAGAGATCGGCGTTCGCTTTTTATTCTCTTTGGAATGCCTATAGCTCAAATATTACTTTTCGGATTTGCCATAACCAACGAAATTAATAATGTGGATATTGCCATTCTTGACCATTCAAAAGACGCCACCACAAAAGAAATTATTCATAAAATAAGCGCTTCAAAATATTTTAGCATTCAACAATTTATAGATAAAGAAGCGGATATTGAAGCTGTTTTTAAAAAAGGAAAAGTAAAAGCAGTCTTGAATTTCGAGCAAGATTTTGAAGCCAAACTAGGGAGTACGCACAAAGCAACGGTCCAAATTTTAACGGATGCGACTGATCCAAATACGGCAAATACCATCAGCAATTATGTAAACGCTATGTTGGCAAATTACCAACAAGAACGCAATACGGGTATTGCAGTTCCTTTTCAAATTATCGCACAAACAAGAATGGTGTATAATCCTGAAATAAAAAGCGTTTTCATGTTCGTTCCGGGAGTTATGACCATAATTTTAATGTTGGTTTCCGCCATGATGACTTCTATTTCGATTACTAGAGAAAAAGAGTTAGGTACTATGGAAATTCTTTTGGTATCGCCTTTAAAACCTTTTCAGGTAATTGTAGGTAAAGTAGTCCCTTATATATTTCTGTCGGTTATTAATGCTATTGTGATTATAGTTTTAAGCATTTTCGTTTTTAAAATGCCTGTTCAAGGGAGCTTCTTTTTATTAGGTGTTGAAAGTGTTTTATTCATCATTGTCGCTTTGGCCTTAGGTATTTTAATCTCCACCATTTCAGCAACGCAGCAAACCGCTATGATGATTTCATTAATGGGTTTAATGCTGCCTGTAATACTTTTATCAAGCTTTATTTTTCCTATTTCGAGTATGCCTATTCCCCTACAAGTTATCAGCAATATTATTCCCGCTAAATGGTTTATTATCATCGTAAAAGCCATCATGTTGAAAGGTGTTGGTATTCAATATATATGGAAAGAAACCTTGATTTTGATGGTTATGGCGCTGTTTTTTTTAGGGTTGAGTGTTAAGAAATATAAGGTTAGGTTGGAATAGCCTCCTAACCCCCAAAGGGGGAATTAAAAAAGAATAGATAAAAAGTAGTTGGTTGATTGCAAAATAAAAGATAAAATAGAAAACGCCTATTACCTATTGCTTATAGCTTAAAGCCTTAAAAAATAAATGAAAACAATAGTCTATATCATCCAAAAAGAGTTTAAACAAATCTTTAGAAATAAAGGTATGCTGCCTATTATTTTTGTTTTACCCTTATTACAACTTATTATTTTATCAAACGCAGCCACTTTTGAGGTAAAAAATATCAAATTTGGATATATTGATAACAATCGCTCTTCAACGTCGAGGGCTTTAATCGAAAAATTCTATGCTTCAAGCTATTTTGATGTTTTGACCGTCTATGATTCTCAAAAAAGTGCTAGTGAAGCGATGTTAAAAGGTGATATTGATGTCGTGCTGGAAATTCCGAATCACTTTGAAAAAACCTTAGAGACTAAAAATAAAAGTGATGTCGGACTTACCATAAACTCCATTGATGGCGCCGCTGCTGGTGTCGAAAGTGTGTATGTTAATCAAATTGTGCAAAGTTTTAATAAGAATATTTTAATCAGGGCAATACAAGTCTCAAACGGACAGCTAAAACCTATAAATATTGTTACGATTCCCTCTTTTTGGTTCAATCAGACATTAAATTATAAAACCTTTATGGTACCGGGAATATTAGTGCTTTTAGTCACTATGATTACTTTATTCTTATCCGGAATGAATATTGTTCGTGAAAAAGAAATGGGCACTTTAGAACAGATTAACGTAACACCAATTAAAAAAAGTCAGTTTATCATAGGTAAACTTTTTCCTTTTTGGGTCATTGGTTTGGGCTTATTAACGATTGGGTTAATCATATCAAAACTAATTTTTGATATCCCGATAGTTGGTAGTTTAGGATTAATGTATGGATATACCTCAATTTATATTTTAGTGATTTTAGGCATTGGTTTATTCATCTCTAACTTTACCGATACCCAACAACAAGCTATGTTTATCGCTTGGTTTTTTATGGTTATTTTTATTTTAATGAGTGGTTTATTTACGCCAATTGAAAGTATGCCACAATGGGCGCAAACGCTTACTGAATTTAATCCTATAAAGTACTTTGTACAAGTAATGCGCATGGTGATGCTAAAAGGAGCTACTTTAAGGGATATTTTACCACAGCTTTTAAAAACCCTACTCTACGCTGTAATTATGAATGGCTTGGCGGTTTGGAGTTATAAAAAAACGGATTAAACAGCCCTAAAAGTGTTTATGTAATCTTTTATAATTTTTAATTGAGGAAATTAATTAAGTTTTCTATTTTTCATCTCACTGTGTAACTTATGTTGCTGATTTACATAATTTTAATATTGAAATTTGAATTTAATTTAAAAATTATAAAAAATGAAAAAATTACTCTTAATTCCTACGATAGCAATTATACTACTTACTTTTTTAAATTCTTGTGATAATGACGATAACAAAGATGATATTGTAATGGAGACAATAACAGCATCAGATAAAGATGCTTTACTTTTTATGTTAGAAGAAGAAAAATTAGCAAGAGATACATATAGCTATTTAGCAGATTTGTGGTCTATAAATCAATTTGCTAACATTAAAAAAAGTGAACAATCCCATATGAATGCTGTTGAAAATTTATTAATTCAATATAAGATAGCACATACTATTTTACCTTCTGGTGAATTTGCCAATCAAGACTTACAAAAATTTTATAATCAATTTGTAATTGATGGTGCAATTAGTGTAGCTAATGCATATCAAATAGGTGCAACTATTGAGGATTTAGATATTGTTGATTTGCAAACCAATATAAATGCCTCTTCCAACACATGTATTATTTCAGTTTTTAAAAGTTTACAATGTGGTTCCAGAAATCATTTAAGAAGTTTTGTACTTGGTATAGAAAATATAGGTGAAAGTTATATACCTCAATTTTTAGCACAGGTTGATTATGATGCTATTATATCAGGAAATCAGGAGCAATGTAATTAATTCAACTTTTTAAAACTAAAAACGCGTAGTTTCAACTAGAACATTATTAAGTAAAAATTATAGGTAATAGTTTGGCAGTTTCAAATTGTAAAAAACGACATAATGCAGATTAAAGATAAAGTAAAGTTATCTCAAGAAGAGTCCTTATTTGTGCGTGGTCCATTATCTCGATTTAAAGAATTAATCTTTGCTTTTAAGGTATTTTTCAATTTTATAAAAGCCTTTCGGAAAATGCACTTTATTGGTCCTTGTGTTACGGTTTTTGGTTCAGCAAGATTTACAAAAGATTCTGAGCATTATAAAAAAGCCGAAAAAATTGGTGCTGCCTTGGCAAAAACTGGATTCACAGTAATGACCGGTGGTGGTCCTGGCATTATGGAAGCTGCTAACAAAGGCGCTTTTGAGGCGGGCGGAAAGTCGGTTGGCTGTAATATAATTCTGCCTTTTGAGCAAAAGCCTAATCCGTATCTTCATAAACGAATTAATATTCCCTATTTCTTTTTAAGAAAAGTAATTTTAGTAAAGTACTCTTATGCTTTTGTGGTAATGCCCGGTGGTATTGGCACTTTAGATGAATTGTTTGAAGCACTAACACTTATTCAAACTAAAGTTATTAAAGATTTTCCTATAGTTGTTTTCGATTCGGAATACCACAGAGAATTGTGTCAGCATATACAATTAATGGCTGAAAATGAGAGTATCAGTTCAGAAGATATGAAACTGCTATTTATAACCGATTCTGTTGAAGATTTAATTACTCATATTGAAACATATTCTATCAAAAAGTTCGGATTAGTGACAAAACAAGTTAAACCAAAATGGTGGCTTGGCGAACAATAAAACAATACCAAATGAAAAATAGAAAGATTATCAACATAGTAATAACTATCGTTTTAGCCGCATTTGCACTACTTACCTTATTTTTAAGTACTACTCTAATTTTTGATTTGTTTGGCATGAGAGCTAAAGAAGGAAACTATGTTTTATTTATAGTTTGGACAAACTTTATGGCCAGCATTTTATACTTATTTGCTGTTTATGGCTTTATAAAAAGAGCGAAATGGACTTTTGGTGTTCTATTGGCAGCTTTACTAATTTTAATAGCTGCCTTTATTGCATTACAATTTCACATAAATAGTGGCGGTATTTACGAAGAAAAGACTGTTGGAGCCATGTTTTTTAGAATGTTGGTTACCTTAAGTTTTTTACTCCTGGCTTTTATTAGGATCAATAAGCAGCTAAAAAAAACTTAACCAAATGAAACCGAAATTATACATGTTATTTTTATGTTCTTCACATGTTGTTTTTTCGCAAAAAGGGCTTGATACAATTCCGCAATTAGATTTATACAAAATAGCATTAATCAACCAAAGCGACAGTTATATCACCTTCCCTACAGACATTGGGTATATTGAACCTTTACTATTTGAAGCAAATGTGAATCCATCATTTATTCTCAGGGAACGCAATGATTCTAAGCTAATGGCTGTGTTAACAGCTCAAATAATAATCAGGATGTATAATGAAGATTCATTTCCCGTTCGCACTCCTAGTTATATTCCATAAGTTACTTTTTATTATCAAGCTCATAAAAAAGAAGCACTAAACAACTTGGTTTTATTCGGAAAAATAGCACATCATTCTAACGGTCAAGATGGTGATTTTTATAATGAAGACAACACCATCAACCTTCAAACAGGAAATTTTTCAACAAATTTTTTTGAAATCGGATTTCTGAAAACAGCATATAGCACAAGGCTAAAAGCTATAAAAACCTTTAAAAGTTCCATTGAAATTCATCCAAGAAGTTGGATGCTTAACGAGTTAAAAGGCCAGTATAGTGGTTTTCGATGGCATAACTCGTTTACATCATTCAAGTTTCCTTTAAAAGTAGATAAAAAACAAAGAGCCAGTTTTTCTTTAAAGGCAGAAACAACATTGATGCTAGCTAATTATAACAACCTAGATGTTTTTGATTTTAATAGATTCAACGCAAGTTCAACCTTGTATTACCATCCAAAATTTTTAGAAGACATTGGGTTATTTGTTCAGTTGTATCATGGCATGGATTATTACAATATTTATTTTAATCGTCAACTGTCAATTATCCGCTTTGGAATTATGACTGAAATTTTGCGTTTTTGAAAATCACAAATTATACTTTATACCAAGTCAAATCTAATACCCAGGATAGAAAGCCTTAGGTGCTATACCAAAATTCTAGTCTTTGCCATACAAAAAACTTCATAAATCTAAAAAAGCTACCCAAATAAAATTCAGATAACTTTTTATAATATGTACTATGCAATTTTATTCTAATCCACGAGCTTTTAGCATAGGTTCTATTTTTGGATCGCTACCACGCCAATCTTTATACATTTTTTCCATTTCCAAAGTATTACCACGAGAAAGAACCATATCGCGTAATCGTTGTCCGTTTTCACGAGTTAAACCTCCATTATTCTCAAACCAATTGTAAGCATCATGATGTAACATTTCTGTCCACAAATACGAATAATAACCTGCTGCATAACCGCTACCAAAAATATGAGAGAAATAAGTTGAACGGTAACGAGGTAGAACAGCACTCACCATATCTAATTTTGTTTTGTTTAAGGCTTTTTTTTCAAACGCATTAGCATCCTCAATTTTAGTATCCGCGGCAATTGTGTGCCACTGCATATCTAAGTTTGATGCTGCTAAATTCTCGGTTAAACTATAGCCTTGGTTAAAGGTTCCAGATTTCTTCATTTTATCAATCAATTCCTGTGGGATTTGTTTTCCTGTTTGAAAATGTATGGCATAATTTTTTAATATTTGAGGATATAAGCACCAATTTTCGTTAAATTGAGATGGGAATTCCACAAAATCTCTAGCTACTGAAGTACCCGATAAAGATGGATAAGTTTGATCTGCAAAAAAACCATGTAAGGCATGTCCGAATTCATGAAACATAGTAGTAACCTCGTCAAATGTTAAAAGTGCCGGATCTCCTTCAGCAGGTTTTGGATAGTTACAAACATTATAAATTACGGGTTTTTTGTTGTAGAGTTTAGATTGCGTGACAAAATTACTCATCCAAGCTCCACCTCTTTTACTTGGTCTTGCAAAATAATCAGCATAAAAAAGTCCTAATGCTTCGCCATTTTCCTCAAAAAGCTCATACACCAAAACATCATCGTGATATACTGGAATATCTTTTCGTTCTTTAAATGTGATCCCGTACAATTGCTGAGCGGCATAAAAAACACCTTTTTCTAAAACGGTTTTCATTTCAAAATAAGGCTTAATCTGATTCTCATCTAAATCGTACTTAGCTATTCGTACCATTTCCGCATATCGGTTCCAATCCCAAGCTTCAAGGGTAAATATTTCTCCTTTACCATTAATCATTTGTTGGATTTCAGCAGCTTCGTTTTTAGCTTTAGCTGTAGCAGCAGCAATTAGTCCATCAAACATAGTAAATACATTTACTGGTTTTTCTGCCATTGTCCCTTGAAGGCTCCATTCTGCATAGTTTTCAAAACCTAATAAAGCTCCTTTTTTAGCTCTTAGTGCTGCAATTTCGGTTAAAATAGTTTTGGTATCATTTTCACTTCCGTCCGCTCTGTAATAAGCTGCCTTAAATAATTTTTCTCTTGTGGCTCTATTTTCTAAGCTTTGTAATAGAGGTTGTTGTGTTGTGTTTTGTAAAGGAATTTTCCAACCTTCTCCGTCTTTATTTTCTAGTGATTTTAACTCAGTTTCTGATAATCCTGCTAAGTCTAACTTTTTAGTAAAAATAAGTGCTCCGGCATTGTTGGCGTCTAACAAGGTTTTATTGAAAGAATTAATTAAAGAAGCCAATTTTGTATTATACCCTTTTAAAGTTTCTTTATCTCTAGATGATAAATTGGCTCCAGATTTTTCAAAATCCTCAAAATAATTGCTTACCAATTTTAATGATTCTGAATCTAAACTTAGTGCTTCTCTAGTTTCATAAATACTTTTTACACGTTGGAACAAGTTTTCATTCAAATACATGGCATCCTGTAATTCAGAAAATTTAGGCGCCATTTCTTCTTGAACAGCTTGTAAAGTATCGTTGGTATTTGCACCTGTAAGTCCAAAAAACACATTCGAGACACGATCTAATAAAAAGCCACTTCTTTCTAAAGCTAAAATGGTATTGTTAAAAGTGGCTGTTTCGCTATTATTTGCGATGGTAGTAATAGCTTCTCGCTGATCTGCTATCCCTTGTAGTAAAGCTGGTTTAAAATCTTCATTGGTAATTTTGTTGAAATCTGGTGTATTGTAGGGTAATATGCTCTCGACAAGGAAAGGATTATCTGAAGTGGTCATAGAATTTTGAGTTTCTTTTTCGTTTTTAGTATCATTACAAGCGACACTGAAAGCAGCTACTATTGATATAAATAATAGGTTTTTCATAAGGTGAAAATAAATAAGATAATGGGAGTAAAAGTATGCATTTAGTGCAGTAAAAACAATAATATATTGCTAAGATAAAAGTTGCGTATAACTATACTTACTCTTTTGTAAGCACATAATCTGAAAAATAATTTTTCTTATCCATAAACTTTTCGCTGATGATTAAATTGGTCTTTTCCAAAATTTCCGATAAAATAGCATCGTTGTATTTTCTAGAAATTTCTGTATATATTTTTTCATCCTTCTTAAAATAAATCATCTTATTTAAAGCTTCAATATAAACTTCTTGAGTTTTTTTACTCACAATAAAACTTCTGGCAATACCCTCCTGTGCATTGTATTCAGGTTTATGTTCAAAATGAGCAACATCAAAATCGGCATTAAATTCTTTATTTATTCTTGTTAAAAGATTCAAATTAAAGGCAGCAGTAATTCCTTGGTCATCATTATAAGCGGGTAAAACGATGGCTTCTGATTTTACCAAATCTAATCCTAAAAATATTTTATCATTAGTACTTAGGCAATTTGATAATTGATTGAGAAAATCATAAGCTTCATCATCTTCAAGATTACCCAAATTAGAACCTAAAAAAAGAATAATTTTTGGATGTATAGATTCCTTAATTTGCGATAATACTTCAAAATAATCGCCTTGTAATGGATGTACAGAAACCTTAGGCAACTGTTTTTTTAAGGATAACTCCAAATGATTCAAAGCATTTCGTGAAATATCAATAGGCAAATAGTCAAAATCATAGGAATCCACAACCAAAGGCTTCAGTAGTTCTTTTGTTTTGGTACCATCGCCCGCTCCTAACTCAATAAGCTGAAAAAAGCTGTTTTTTTTGATGCCCAACGCTTGAATTATGGATTTTGTTTGTGTTTTTAAAATTTCATGTTCAGAACCTGTTAAATAATATTCAGGTAAATTCATAATTTTCCTAAAGATGCGATCTCCAATTTCGTCATACATATAACGCGATGATATGTATTTGGTTTTACTTTGCAGACCTCTACTTAAATGTTCTAAGAAAGTATTATTTATTGTTATTTCGCTAATCTTATTCCCGTGTATTGCCATCTGTGTTTTGGATGAAAAAAGTTTCTATATGTTTTACGTTGATGTCCTTCGCTGGTGGCTACAGAGCTCCCTCTAAGTACCATGCTATTGATCATAAATTTTCCGTTGTACTCTCCCAAAGCTCCAGCTGCGATTTTAAAATTTGGATAGGGTAAATAGGCAGAATAAGTCCATTCCCAACGCTTTCCCCAATTAAATTTATCTGCTGCTGCTTCCCATTCAAATTCTGTGGGTAAACGTAAGCCCATCCAGGTTGCAAATGCTTGTGCTTCATAAAAAGAAACGTGGCATAGCATGGCGTCTTTATCCACTGCTTTTAAACCTGAAAGTGTATAATAATGCCAAATTCCATCAATCTTTTGCCAATATAATGGGGCATTTATTTTGTTCTCGCACACCCATGACCAGCCTTCATCTAACCAGAAATTAAAATTTTCATAGCCTTGCGCCTCCATGAATGTGATATAATCTCCATTAGTGACTAAGGCCTTTGAAATTTCATAATTATGCAGATAAACCTTATGCCTTCCTAATTCATTATCAAAGCAAAAACCTTCTCCGTTATGTCCTATTTCATAAATTCCTTCACTCATTTTTAGCCAACCTTTATCAGCATTTTTAATTTCGGTCAAATTAAAATCTTTCTGATATATTGGATTCAGTGGATTAAAAGAAAAGGTATGTTTTAAATCGGTAATTAAAAGTTCTTGGTGCTGTTGTTCATGTTGAATACCTAAAATTATTAACTGTTCAAGGTCTAAAGAAATTTTGTTCTCTAATAATTTAATGATATGTTCATCTACATAATATCTATAAGCATACACTTCCGCTACTAAAGGTCGAGTCATAGTTCCTCTTTGGGAACGTATTGCTCTTTCTCCTAATGTTTGATAATAGCTATTAAATAAAAAGGAAAAATCCTGATTAAAAACGATGTAATCTTTCAGGTGTTTTTTCAGAATCATTTCTTCAAAAAACCATGTGATATGTGCTAAATGCCATTTGGGCGGACTAGCAAAATCTACGGGCTGCGAAATGTAATCTTCAATAGCCAACGGTGCACATAAGGCAACGGAATAATCTCTTGTTTTTTTAAATTGAGGTAGTAAATATTGGTCATTCATGCAGAAACAATTTTTTTAAATCGAAAATAGGGCTACATAAGTTTAAGATGTAGCTTTATCAGATTATTTTTTAACTTGGTTAAAAAAGCTATAAATTTTGTAAATGTGGGGTCTTATGTCTCCAGATAGTTAAAGACATAACCAAATTGTTAAATATTCACAAAAAAGAATGAACGTTCATTTTTATTTATAACTTTGTGCTAAGGTTAACGATTATGGCAAAACTTCAAAAAAGTATCGATAAAAAAAATGCCTTGGTAAAGGCAACAATTGAATTGGTAAACAATAACGGTTTTCATGCCGCGCCCATCTCTAAAATTGCAAAAATGGCCAATGTTTCTCCTGCTACCATTTACTTGTATTTTGATAGTAAACAGGATTTGGTTAACAAAGTTTATTTAGAAGTAAAAACGGCCTATACAAATTTTGCATTTGCGACTTACGACACCGAAATGTCAGTTCAAGAGGGATTTGAAATGATATGGAAACGCATTGCCGATTTTAAATTAAAAGAGCTTGACGAAGCGCTATTTTTATCTCAATGCGATAACACCCCAATCATTGATGAACCTAGCCGACAACAAGGAATAAAGCACCTACAACCCCTACTCGACCTATGGAATAAAGGTAAAAATGAGGGAATAATTAAACCAATTTCTGATTATCTTTTATACGCTTACACCATTAGTCCATTGTCTTTTTTAATGTTGATGCAGCAGCGCAATACATTGAAAATCACAAATGAAACAATTGAAGAAGCTTACCAAGCTGCGTGGGATGCTATTAGGTTATAAGTTAAAGAGTTTATCGGATATAAGTTTAGGAGTTTAGGTTATAAGGTTAAAGAGTTAAAAAATTAAAAAGAATAAATAAAAAACAACAACAATGGAATTATTAGATAAATTGAATTGGAGATACGCGGCAAAAGCGATGAACGGCGAAAAAGTATCTCAAGAGAAAGTAGATAATATTTTAGAGGCTGCGCGTTTGGCGCCAACTTCAAGCGGATTGCAACCTTTTGAAATATTTGTGATTACAAATCAAGAGCTAAAAGAAAAAATTAAACCTGTAGCCTGGAACCAATCGGTAATTACAGATTGTTCTCATTTATTAGTTTTTGCCGCTTGGGACACCTACACGGCTGAACGCATTAATAAAATGTTCGATTTAACGAACGAAATCCGTGGTTTTAAAAATGAAGGATGGGAGAATTACCGACAAATGTTATTGAAGAGCTATCCTCAAAAAGAAGCTGAAGAAAATTTCAATCACGCTGCCAAGCAAGCCTATATTGCTTTTTCTCAAGCCATTGCGGCAGCAGCTTTTGAAGAAGTTGATAGTACACCCATCGAAGGTTTTGATCCCGCAAAAGTTGATGAAATTCTAGGTTTGCGCGAAAAAGGATTAAGAAGTGTTGTTTTATTAACTTTAGGATACCGAAAAGAAGATAAAGATTGGCTGGTAAACTTAGTGAAAGTAAGAAAAAGTATGGAAGATTTAGTAACTCTTATTGACTAATAGCAACCCTTGACAGTAATACTACCTGTTAACAATAAAACTAAAAAAATGAACAATTTTGAATTTAAAAATCCGACTAAAATTATTTTTGGAAAGGATACGATAAAAAAATTAGCGACTGAAATTCCTTCAAACGAAAAGGTGTTACTACTTTATGGTGGTGGTAGTATCAAAAAGAACGGAATTTACGAACAAGTAAAAACAGCATTATCAAAACATGATGTGATTGAGTTTGGTGGGATTCCTGCTAATCCTGAATTTGCTATTTTAATGGAAGCCTTACAAGTTATTAAGGATGAAAAAATTACTTATTTATTGGCAGTTGGCGGAGGTTCGGTGATTGACGGAACAAAGTTTCTAGCTGCCGCTGCGGAATATGAAGGTGATTCGCCTTGGGATATTCTCAAAAATAATGTTCGTACTACTAAAGCCATGCCTTTCGGTACAGTTTTAACACTACCAGCAACAGGTTCTGAAATGAATTCGGGTTCTGTAATTACAAGACAAGAAACTAAAGAAAAATTAGCTATGGGCGGTCCAGGTTTATTTCCTGTTTTTTCTATTCTTGATCCTCAAGTGATTTCGTCAATTCCTGAAAGACAATTGGTCAACGGAATTACCGATGCTTTTACACATGTATTAGAACAATATATGACTTATCCAATTGGGGCATCTTTACAAGACAGATTTGCAGAAAGTATTTTACAAACCCTTATTGAAGTAGCTCCGAAAGTGATTAAAAATCCGGCAGATTATACTGCTGCTGCTGATTTTATGTGGAGTTGTACTATGGCCTTAAACGGATTAATTCAACAAGGAGTTCCTGGCGACTGGGCTATTCACATGATGGGGCACGAACTAACAGCGCTATATGGTATAGATCATGCAAGAACTTTGGCTATTTTAGCAGCGAGTCATTACAATTATAATTTTGAAGCTAAAAAACAAAAATTGGCACAATATGGTGAACGTGTTTGGAATATTACAGAAGGAACAATAGAGGATAAAGCGCATGGTGCTATAGAAAAAACAGAAGCTTTCTTTAATTCGCTTGATATAAAAACCAAATTATCAGATTATACGTCAGATTATGAAGGTACAGGGGAAGAAGTGGCCAAACGTTTTACCGAACGCAAATGGTTGGGAATAGGAGAACACAAATCTTTAACGCCATCCGATGCAGAGAAAATAGTAAAAATGGCATACTAAATTTAGTTCGCTAACAAGATTTTAAAATTGTCCTACAAGGTTTCAAAAAACCAATCTTCAAGGTTTTAAAAACCTTGTAGGTCTAAAAAACTAAATAATGAAAAACCATCTCCATTTTAAAATCTACAAACCCTTTGGAATGTTGAGTCAGTTTGCTTCAAACGATACAAAAGAGGCTAAAACAAAGAAATTTTTAGGAGATTTATACGATTTCCCAGACGGAATTATGCCAATTGGCCGGCTCGATGAAAAATCGGAAGGTTTATTACTTTTGACTAGTGATGGCAAATTGAGTGACACCATTAATCAATCTGGAATAGAAAAAGAATATTTTGTGCAATTAGATGGTAATATTTCAGATGAAGCTATCCAAGCGCTTCAAAAAGGAACAGAAATAGGTTTTGCAGGAAAAAAATATACCACAAAACGCTGTGTGATTAAAAAATTAGCTGTTTTGCCCGTGTTTCCCAAAGCAAATAAAAAATTAAGAATTGGCACACACCGACCAAATTCATGGATTAGCATTACCTTAACCGAAGGCAAATTTCGTCAGGTTCGAAAAATGACTGCCGCTGTGGGCTATCCTACTTTACGCTTAGTGAGAGTTAGGATTGGAAATATAAATATAGAAACAATGATTGAAAATGAAGTTGAAGAAATTGATTTCAATCATATTGTTAAGTTGACCTCTTCATAAAGCATACTGGCCACGCTTCGTTTTAATAGCTTTAATCTCCTGAATTTTGGATATCGTTTTAATTTTTTTTGAATTTGAAACCTCGCTTACTTCGATGTAATTGATTTAAACGCGATTTGATTTACTTCTAAACTTATCCTTAAATCTAGCGTAAATAACCAATTTCCGCTTCGTATTGATAAAATAAACGCCGGTTAAAAGAATAACAGCCGCTAAAATGGACTGGGCTGTAATTTGTTCATCCAAAACATACCAGCCTAAAATCAAAGCAATCACTGGGTTTACATAACTCGATGTCGCTACTTTTTCTGGAGATACCGTTTTTAATAAATAATTAAAAGCTGAAAATGCCACAATACTACCGAATAGAATGAGCATTATCATTGAAAATTGCACGGGACGGCTCCAAGTTGTCGGCCAAGACCAAGGCTCACCGATGATTGCACTCGCAATCGCTAAAGTAACACCAGCAGTTACCATTTGATACGCCGTATTGACCAAATAACTTTCGGGTAAATTTGCTTTTGAAACAAACAAACTCCCTGCAGACCAACCTAAAATACAAAAAAAGATGATTGTCATTCCAAGTATGGACGCTTCATTTTGTATGATTTGTTTTTGACTTACCAGTAAATAAATTCCTAAAATTCCTAAAAAAACGCCAACATAAGACATTGCTTTTATTTTTTTTCCGTCCACTACACGCATCATTACTAAAACAATGAGCGGCATGGCAGCAACTTCTAAAGCAGCAAAACCACTATCCACATATTTTAATCCCCAAACAAAAACGCCATTTCCAAAAGTAAGAAATAGAAAACCTGCAATACAGCTATTCAAAAATTGCCGAGCGGTAACTTTAATAGATATACCAGCTATTTTACAAATTCCGAAAATTAAGAGACCAGCAGTAACAAAACGTATTCCCGCTAACATATAAGCAGGCAATTCTGTTACTGCAATTTTGTTTAAAAGATAGGTGGAACCCCAAATTACATAAATTGCAAAAAAAGCAAGAATAATGAGTATGGTATTTGACGGTTTGGGCATAGAATTTCAGCTACTTTTAATTTCTTTGCAAGATTATGTATTAGTTTTTGATGCTGAGAATAAAACCTTACCAACTAATGCTTAAAAAATACCATTTTAAAATTAGGCCTCTTGAAGCGTTTTCTTAGATTTTCTGTACAAATAACTATTAAAAATACTGCGTCTTGCAAAACGATAAGCTTTTGGAGAATTAATCAGTTTTATATAAATAGTTTTTGGAACCCCAAAATACTCGTATGTTGTTCCGTCTAAAAAAGTAATTTCTAACAACAAACCTTTGTGTTGAAAATCTAAAATTCCAGATTCGTTGGTTAATTTGGTATATTCTTCCATGTTAGCTGCCTTTGTTTCGGGCGCAATACTAACTAAAAAGTGATAGCCATCAATAATTTGTCTGCTTTTTAATTCTGCTTCCTCCTTTTGTGCATCACCTTCTTGAAACTTATCAGGATGCCATTGTTTTACTAGGTTGCGATAGGTATTTTTTAATTCTTTTAATTCTATCTCTTTTTCAATAGAAAACAGTTTTTTGTATTCGTTGATGCGTTTCATTTTGCAAATTTTTTATTTTGGCGCGAAATTACATCTTTAATTTCAATCGCACCTCTTTTTATCTAAAATCATAATTGTATATGAAATAGAAATTCAATAGTGAGCTTAAAAAGCTGTCAGTAGCACTTAGCAGGGGAAATTAAATTTAAATATTTTCTAATACTCAAAATTTGAGTTTTGATTAACGCCAAGTAGAATATGCTGGATGTTCAAATATTTTTGTCTTTAGTAATTTTAGATAAAGTGCAAATGCACTAAACTGAATAGTTTTAAATGTAATTTACGGCAATAAAAGCTATTGATACAAAATAAAGCTACACTAGCTTTTCTTTAAAAAAAGATATAGTGCGTTCCCACGCCAAATCTGCGGCAGGCTTATCAAACCTTGGGGTACTATTGTTGTGAAAACCATGGTTTACATCAGGATAAAAATAGGCTTTATGTTCAATATTGATTTCTTGTAATATTTTTTCATAATCGGGCCAACCTTCATTAACTCTAGTATCTAATCCTGCATAATGCAATACTAAAGGAGTTTTTATCTGTGCAGCTTCTTCTGCAGTTGGCTGACCGCCATAAAATGGAACTGATGCTTTTAAATGTGGTAATCTTACTGCCATCATATTAGAAATCCAACCTCCAAAGCAAAAACCTACTACGCCAATATTGCCACTACAAGCTTCGTGCTCTTTTAAATATTCGAAAGCGGCAATAAAATCTTCGAGCATTTCATCTCTGTTTCTTTCTTTTTGTAAACTTCTGCCCTCATCATCGTTACCCGGATAACCGCCGAGGGGAGTAAGGGCGTCTGGTGCCAGCGTTATAAAACCTTCAAGAGCTGCTATACGCCCCACGTCTTCTATATAAGGATTTAAACCACGATTCTCGTGAACAACAATAATTCCTGGTAATTTAGTCGTCGTATTTGTAGGTTGAGACAATAAACCCTTTATGGAACCTCCGCCTTTTGGAGAATTATATATGATGTAGTCTGAGTCTAATCGAATATCGGTAGGCTGTATTTGAAGATTTTGCAAATAGTTAGGTGTCATAAAACTCAATAATGATGCAACCGTAATTCCTCCAATGGCGTAAAGCGATAATTTCTCAATAAATTGGCGTCTTTCTATTTTATTATGGGCATAATCATCATATAAATCAAATACGGCTTGATTGATATCTTCTTTTTTTAAGTTTTTCATGAGGTAGATTTTTTATAAAAACTTCAATAATTCGTTTTTGAATAATTCAAGCACAATAAAATTATCAAATTAAATCAATAAATAACGTTTTAAGCTTTATTTATTGGCATTTACCAATTATGGTTCAGTTAGTTTCAAGAAACTCGGTCAATGCTGTAAAAATAATTAAAAAGATAAAATAAAAGTGCATTTTACCTAGATTTCTATGCTATCCATCTAAAAAAAATAGAGAAATCAGAACAATTGCGCAACTTGTTTGAACTTAACCAAAATCATTATGAGAAAATCTGTACTTTTATTTGTTATTCTGCTTATTACCATTACATTAGTGTCGTCATCTGGTGTTTTATCTTAAGGTCTAAAAATCTTAAATTATGGTTCGTTGAAGTCAATTGCACAATTTCTATTCGTTACTTTTCTCTTGACACTCTATAGCTGTTCAGGGGATGACGCCGATGTTGTTTTAATTGAAGAGAAACCAGATTCACCTTCTGCGGTCTGGGAAATTATACCAATCCCAAGGAGTGCTCAGCGCGCAGGCGATCCTCAAAAAGGAAAAGAGTACTTGTTTTCAGGAGATTATATGGGTTCTGGAATTCCATCTGCAATCTTTAGTAGAATATATGGAGAGTCTTCCGAAAATTTTTTAAATAGAACTGGAGACAATGCTGTTATTTCTTACGATTATACTGCCATTGTGGCAAAAAATGGCGCAAAAGTAGTATCCCCTAATTGTTTAGGTTGCCATAGTGCTAAAATTAATAATGAATTCATTGTAGGTTTAGGCAACCACAGTATGGATTTAACCTTTGATAGAGCGATTTTAGAACCTATTTTAACAAGAGGAATTACACAGCTCTACGGTGAAAATAGTCCAGAATTTGAAGCTTATCAGCAGTTTAGAAAAAGTATCCTCGCTATTGGACCAAAAACAATCACAGAAACGATAGGTACTAATTCTGCCAATAAAATTGCAGAAGTTTTAATAGCACACCGAGATAAAAATACTTTAATCTGGAGCGATACTCCTTTCATTGAGGTTGATAATATAGTAATTCCTGCTGATGTACCCGCTTGGTGGTTGCTAAAAAAGAAAAATGCCGCTTTCCACACAGCGCTTTCCAGGGGAGATTTTGCCAAATCTTTTATTGGTGCTGGATTGTTGACCTTAGTGGATTTAGAAAAAGCGAAAGAAATTGACCAAAATATGACTGATGTTTTGGCGTATTTTGAAAGCTTACAAGCGCCAAAGTATCCTTTTGCTATAAATAATACTTTGGCAAATCGAGGAAAAGCCTTATTTGATAATAAATGCTCAAGTTGCCATGGTTCTTACGGGAATAATCCCAGTTACCCGAATTCTCTTGTAGCTTTAAATACCATAAAAACAGATCCAGAATTATCTAATCACTACACCCAAAATTCTGACTATAATCGTTATTTTTTTGATTGGTTTAATTCAGGTTATTTTGGCACTGAACCACACAATTTAGTTTTAAAAGCAGAAGGAGGCTACGTTGCGCCACCATTAGATGGTGTTTGGGCAACGGCCCCTTATTTACACAACGGTTCTGTACCTACGATTATGGATGTTTTAAATAGCGAAAAAAGACCTAAATTATGGAATCGCACTTTTGATAATACCGATTATAATAGAGAAAAAATAGGATGGAATTATACCCTTGAAACCATAAAAGCGAACAATAAAACTTACGATACCAACAAAAAAGGCTACGGCAATGGCGGACATACCTTTGGTGATACTTTCACTAATGAAGAGCGAATAGCAGTTTTAGAGTATCTTAAAACGCTTTAAATGAAATAATTTTTGGATTAATTTTTTTTAGCTACGCGCCATGCGCTTTACGCTATTTGATTTTTATTACAAAGAATAATTTCTTAGTAAAATATAAAAACACATCAAAATTAAAAGCATAAAAAAAACCGACAATAGTGTCGGTTTTTTTATGGGGTATTATTTTTATCCGCAAGAACTTCCTGAATTAAAGTATATACGAGTCAAAATCAAATAAAGACTTGAAGATATTTTATTTTTTTATCTTATTACCTTATTGGCATAGGCATTTAAATAATGATTATACCATTTAAATTGAGACAACAAATGAATGTTCGCCAAATCAAGTACTACTATGGTTTCTTGGAGGAAGTAAGTGAAGTACAATCCTCCTATGGAATTTAGGGGTAGGTAATTCGTAAAGTTAAACCAGCCTGCTGGTTGGCAGGTGTCAATTATTATTTATGTACCTAAGTCAGTTACTGTATTTCAACAATTTCTAGTTCAAAAGTTAATTCTTGACCAGCTAATGGATGATTTGCATCAATAATTATAGCATCTTTTTTAATATCAACAATCTTAATCTGGCGTTCTGAACCATCAGGGCTTTTGGCTAAAAGACCCATGCCTATTTCAGGTTTTAAATCTTCCGGAAGTTCTTCTTTTGGTACTTTTTGAAATAATTCTTTCTTGATATCGCCATAAGCATCTTCCATCGGAATTACCACCGTCTTCTTTTCATTCAACTCCATATTTAACAATCCATTCTCAAAACCTGGAATTAAACTTTGTTGACCTAAAGTAACTTTAATTGGTTCTCTTTCTAAAGAACTGTCAAATACCTCTCCATTTTTTAGTTTTCCCGTGTAATGTACTTTAACCGTATCATTTCCTTTTACTTTATTCATACTATTGTATTATTTGTACTAGTTAATATAGAATGTTTACAAACTTATGGCTTGTAAAATGGTTCAAAGAATATCTGAGCGACTTTTGTATAATCTTAACATTTAGAAGGTATTAATACTATTTACCATTTGAAATTACTGTAAAAAGTAAAAAAAGCATGAGAAAACTGAATTTTTCACGCTCTTTAAAATTAATTCTATATTGTTTGATGAAAACCTGAAAAGCTATTATTCATGAGCTTTAGAAAGGTTTTGATTGTTTTTTTGATACCCCTTATAGAATTTGATATATGAAAACAATGAAATTAATTGTATTTTTTCTTCTATTTTTTCATCAATTCTAAGCCTTGATTTATTCCTTTTTCGACCGCTGGAACGCCTCTATCCATCCAAACGGGCATAGGTTCTGCTTTTAAATAATAATCAAAAAATTGTGCCATTCGGACATTGAAATCTTTTCTATTTTGTAATTTAACTGGCCAATGTGGTTCCCCATTATAATTTAAAAACCATGAAGGCTTTCCTAAACGACGTAAACTCATAAAAAATTCAATTCCCTGTTCCCAAGGTACATGACCATCGGCATCATTGTGCATAATTAAAAGTGGTGTATTTATTTTATCAATATTAAAAATAGGGGAATTTTCTACATAACGTTGTGGATATTCCCATGGCGTACCTCCTATTCTACTTTGGGTATGCTCGTATTGAAATTGTCTGCTCAAGCCTGTCCACCATCGAATACCGCCATAAGCGCTAATCATATTAGGGACAGGTGCTCCGGATTCCGCTGCTTTAAAAATATCGGTTTTAGTTACTAAATAGGCAATTTGGTAACCTCCCCAACTGTGTCCTTGTACGCCAATATTAGCTTTATCTATATAACCTTTTTGAATCATAGCCGTTACACCTGGCATGATAGAATTAAAGGCACTTTCGCCGGGATATCCAATGCGGTATTGAATATCTGGAACAAAAATTACATATCCTCGACTGGCGTAAAAGCTATAATTTATAGATGATCTGCCTGCAATGGGTGTTCTATGAGTATGCATCCCATCTGAACTGCGCTCATAAAAATTAACCAACATGGGATATTTTTTGTTAGGATTAAAATTTTCAGGTTTCACTATTAAACCAGTAAGTTCCATTCCGTCTAAGGAAGTCCAATTGACCAACTCGATAGTTCCCCAATTATAAGCCTGCTGTTGCGGATTGGCATCACTAATTTTAATGGTGTTTTTAAAATTTGCATTTGTTATTAGTAAATCTGGAAACTCTTGAAACGACTCTCTGGTAAATAGTAATTCACTAGATAGGGCTGCTTTAATAGGATTTGAATAATTATAAGGTCCAGAAACTAAAGGACTTATTTTTTCAGATTTTGGATTATAAGAAACAAAACCGGCATCTTTCGTTGTTTCATTGAAAGTACTTAATAACCAATCCGATTTTTCATCTAAAAAACGTTCTTCTTTATCTGTTTTAATATAGCGATATTTTATTTTAGAAGCCCTTCCATTGGTCAATTTAGTGTAGGCTCCAGTTTCTGGATTGAATTTAAAAATATCGTATCGATCATAGAGAATAAGTGCTTTATCATCTTTGGTAAAACCCGCACTCCCGTAGGAAGATGGATAATCAGGGGAATCGTTTAATTCATCATAAAACCGTAATCCCTTGGTGAGTGTTTTATAGCTTTTAGTAGCCATAGTAAAACTAAACCAAAGCGTGTCCACGGGATTATAACCAAATACATATTTAGCATCGGGACTTAAATTTGCTGATGTAAATTTTGTGAGTATGGGATTCGCCTCACCGGTGCTGGTATTAATAACAGCATAATTTTTAGCACTATTGCCGGTCCATTGGCTTTCTAAATCGTAGGGTTCGGGGTTTGCAACTAAGGCAAAACTGGCATTTCCTTCATTCCCTAATTCTACTTCAGGAAATTGTGTAGTGGCTAATTGTATTAGTTTATTTTTATTCTTTAAATCAATAATCGTTTTATAGGATTTTATGGTGTCATTTTTAACTTCTAATTCCTGCACGGTATAAAGTCTTGGCTCATCGTAAGTCCAAACTTCCACATTTACAATTTGGTCATCTGTCAAGAGTGTATCTTTGATTATCGGAGTTTGGGCTAAACCAAAAAATAGTTTAGATTCATCTTTCGAAAAATGAATGGCTCCGTTCGATGAAACCATGTAGTTTTTAGGTGCTGTGGCAATGCTTACTAGTTTTTCTGCCAAAGAGTTTCCTTCTTTCCAATAAAAAAGTTCATTGGGGCGTATTTGTATTTTTGTCGTATCTGTATCTAGAATAAAGCCTAAATTTTTGCCAGATTCACTAAATGCCAATTGATAATATTTTGCTTTTTTAGTTTGATAAATCGTGGTTTTATTATTTTTTTCTAGGTTTATAACAGCTACACTTGATTCTTCATTTTTATCCTGTCCCGTAGTGGTATAAGCAAAGTATTTTCCTTTTTCTGCAAAAGTAAAATTGGTTACAAACTTAAAAGTATCTTGTTGTTGACTCATCAAATTGCGCAATACCAAATGATAGCCATTTTCTTTACTTACTTTTTTAATCTTTTTTTTATCTGCCTCCTTCTCAACTTTTGTAGAATCAGCCACAGACTTTTTATCTTTTTCCGGTTTAATATCTTCCAAATAATAAGCCACATAACCCGCCCATTTTTCAGGTATTTTATAAGACTTAATATTTCCGATTTTAGTTAAGCTCTTTGTAGTGAGATTATAGATCCCCAAAGTATCTTTGGGCATTTTGTCTTTTTTGGTTTTACGCTGTTTTAATGCAGTAATACTATCCGTCCACGCTTTTATGGTGAATAATACATATTTTGAATCGTAGGTAAAATTGCCTTTTTCTCCCCTGGCATACTCAAAAATGGGGTTTCCTTGGGAAGTTTTTAGCTTTAAAGTTTGATCCTGTTCGCCTTTTTTTAACGCATATACAAGGTGAGTTCCGTTTGGCGAAATACTTTCGTTTTCAATGGTATTCCAGATCTCTAAGTCCGAATGGTCAAGGACTTTTTTTTGGGAAAAAACAATGAAAGTAGTAAATAGTAAAAGAGATGTAAAAATTATTTTCATAATAAATTTAGTTTGATTAGCTAAATATACTAACAATAATACAATTCATCAAATAGGCTTTTCATGAACTCATGCAAAATCAATATCCTTTTTTATTTCTTAAATAGAAATCTATTTTAAAAAAATAATTTTCAATTTTCAGTTATTATAAATAATTGAATTATAGTATTTTAAGAAAATTATTATGAGTAATAACGTAAAATAAAGTATAAAATAGTACCTTTTATTACATAGTACTGTAACAAATATTCTTTTATGTCGTCTTGTTATTATAAATCAAAAAACAACAATGATGGAATCAGTAAACAAACACAAAGCAAAACAAACAGTAATAATCTCCAAGAGTAGCCAATGGAATTTAAAAAGACGTTATAGATAGAAAAATAAAATAAACAACTTAAAATATCATCAATCTAAAAACAAAAATCATGCAATCATTAAGAAAAGATAAAGTACATCAAAGATTAGAAACTTCAAACAGCAGTATTTGGAATGCCAAAAGACGGTATAAATAATTTAAAATCAAAAAATCAAAAAAAAGCGATCATGAGACCTTTCATCAATCCATCTAATTTAACTTTTAAAAGAAATAATGCTTTCTCTGAAATTATTAACTCTAAAAAAATTCGTTGGAGGCCTTTTAAGGAGAATAATCAATTTTTGATTTCTTAAATAAGTAAAATAATTTACAAAAAAAGCAGTAACTTAATCAATTACTGCTTTTTTTTATGGGGTCGCTTGCCATTAATCCTCCGGCGGATAACCATGAATTTCTTCAAAAACTTCATCGAAATTTTGACGGAGATAAGCGTTTAGTTTTAATTTATAATCATCCTTTAACCATTTTAAAAAATTAAAGGTACTTCTGCTAATACACTTTGCATAGCTTGCAATTCGGTTATCAATATCAATATCTAATATTTTTGCTAAAGCCAACGCATCATATACATCTTCGCTGTTTTCAATACAAATTCTGCCGTGTTGTTCTATAGATCTTTCCAATACCACCTTTGATGACTCGCCTTTAAAGGTAGCTTCAGAATAAACTCCTTTAATATCAAAATAAACGTCTTCAGATTTTGCAAATTGAACCCGAATATCTTCTGGCATTTCATGCCTAAAATCACTTTCAATATCTTCATCATTCTGGAGCCTATCCATGTAAAAGTTAGGCGATTTAAAAATCATCTGCCAGTCCAAATCTGCACCCCAAGGGCCAAAACGGTAGCAGTTATTTCCTAAATCGATTACATTGAAAGCAGATTTATTATTTAAGATACGCGAACCCCTACCAATCATTTGATAATAAAGCGTTAAGGACTTTGTGGCTCTATTCAAAATTATAGTATCTATAGTGGGTTCATCAAAACCCGTAGTTAAAATACTAACCGAGGTTAAAATAGCATCAGGTGTTTCTTTAAACCATTTTAAAATATGTTTACGTTGCTTTTTAGTGGCCGTATTATCTAAGTGCATTACAGAGAGTCCCGCTGCCTTAAAGGTATAATACACTTGAATAGACGTATTTATACCGTTATTAAATATCAAAGCCTTTTTACCTTTGGCATGTTTTAAATACGCTTGCAATGTTTTGTCTAACATAGCAGGACTAGTATATAAATCTTCGGATGATTTTACTGTGTAATCGCCGTTAGAACCAACTTCTAGCGAAGTTAAACCCATATCATATTGAAAAACTTCGGCACGGGCTAAAAATTCGTTTTCAATTAACGAACCAATAGATTCCCCAGTAATTAATTCGTTATAATTATCTTTCATCGGGAGTTCCTTGCTAGAACTCAAAGGGGTTGCGGTTACGCCAAGTATAAACGAGTTTTCAAAAAATTTAAAGAGTTTTGTAAAAGAATTATAATGTGCTTCGTCAATAATCACCAATCCAATGTCTGAAATATCTAATTTATCATCATTCAAACGATTATTCAGCGTTTCTACCATGGCAACGAAGCAGATATATTGGTCTTGATCGTCGAGGTTAGCCTTGCTATTCACAACTTTGTTGGGAACACCAAAACTGGTAAGCATGTCTGATGTTTGGTTGCATAATTCCACCCTGTGTGTCATTACTAACACCTTTTTTTTATGGTTTTTTAGGTATTGCCTCACCATTTCAGAGAAGATAACCGTTTTTCCACCACCTGTAGGTAATTGGTATAGCAAATGGTAATTGTCTGGTTCTGTATCGAACTTTTCAAATATTTTTTGAATAGCGCCCTGTTGGTAGCTATAAAGCTCTTTATCCGTTTTTCTTTCTTGCAATCCGATTGCTGTCTCCGTCATATCATCTTTTTCAAGGGGTGTGCAAAATTAAGGCGTTTAAAAGGGGAATGCAAAAAAAGTTTTGAATGTTTAGTTTTAAGTTTTATGTGATTGTAGAAAGTCAAATGTGACTTCGGTAATTAGTGGTCGGTAGTTAAAAAAGTCACAAGCCATAAGTTGGCGGGCAAAAAGTTCTAAATAACAATCCGAAGTACTCTTATATTTTTTTTGTTCTTTATTCTTTATTTTTTGCTCTTATCTTTGAACACATGGTTCTTGGCTCATTACTCTTTTTTTTTGACTTTTGACTTCTGGTCTTTCTCATTTTCAATTTTGCCTACCACCAACTACTAACGGCTAACTCTTCGCCAATTTCCTTAGGGCCACCCATTGTTTCAACATATCTCTTGAATCACAGGCCGGATAGCCTAAAACTGTTTTGCCTGCTTCAACGTCGCCCACAACGCCAGAACCTGCGCCAACTGTTACGCCTGAATGTAAAGTGGTATGGTCTTTTATTGATGCGCTACCGCCAATAATGACGCCATCGCCCAGGGTTACAGAACCGGCTAATCCGCTATGTCCCGCCATAATACAGGAACGACCCATTACGGAATTATGACCAATTTGCACTAAATTATCGATTTTACAACCGTCACCAATAATCGTTGAACTAAATTTACCGCGATCCACACAAGAATTCGCTCCTATTTCAACAGCGTTTCCAATAACCACATTACCTATTTGTGGAATTTTAACTAAACCTCTTCCATCTGGACTAGGACGAAAACCAAAGCCGTCTGCCCCGATACTTACGTTGGTATGAAAAATACATTGATGTCCGATTACAGTCCGTTCTCTTATGACGGTTCCTGACCAAACAATACAAGAACTTCCTAATTTGGTGTCGTCCATGATGGTTACATTGGGGTACAAAACAGTACCATCACCTAAACTTACATTTTTACCAACATAGCTGTTTGCACCTATTTTTACGCCTTTTCCTAAAACGGCTGTTTCATGAACTACGGCTGTTCTGTGAATTTCTTGCTCAAATTCAGGTAATCCTGGATCAAAAAACTCCAAAATTTGAGCCATAGCCAAATCGGCATTTTTGACTTTTATTAAAACACGATTTTCACCCGGCGCAATATCCATTTTTTCATCAATAACTGCCGCACTTGCTTTAGATGTCTCCCAAAGTTTGGCATATTTTCGATTTCCAATAAATGTAATGTGATGTACTTCGGCTTTTTCTAGCTGTTCTGGAGCAGAAATTTTATGTGATGTATTCCCTATAATTTTGCCATTTAAAACGGCATTTAGTTCAGATATGGTAAATGATTTCATTTAAAGGATGGTTTTCTGTATAATTTAGAGTTAAAGATACAACATAGAAATTATAAAATGATGCTTACTTAAACCTGAGATAGCAGTCCATTTAGAGCGGTCTAAAAAAGGCAAAGCGGAAATCTAGAAGTTGCTTCGGAAAAACAATTTTATAAAAATACTTGCAATTGCCAATATAGAGTTTAAAATTGAATAGAAAAGTAAATAGATTTACCCTTGCTTAAATTTGAGCGAATTACAGTAAGTATTTCTTTACGCAAATTTACCACAGAAGACTTGCCTAGAGTAAAAAAGAGATTTACAATTATAAAACTTAAAATAAATTTGCAACTGAATAATAAAGCATCACTATTTATTCTTATCCCGCTGATTTTGTTTTTTATCGCCTCTTGTTTTTGGTTTTTTATACTTTTTAGCGATAATACGTTGATAGGAACCGCCTTGATTTATTTTTTTATTTTTTTCTATCTTCTCATGGAAACTTCCCTGCGAGGCTAAAGTCGTCTGGTCAGGATTATCTGCTTCAATAATTCTTGGGCGCTCTTCTGGCAATAATTCCTCTGAAATTTCAACATTTGCTGGTATTTCTTTAGTCGGAATTTTAAAGTCCATTAAATCTTCTATGGCTTCTTTATCCGGAGTTTCTTTTTCGGTGTAAAATAAAATGGAATTTCCTTGGTGTGCTGCCCTACCCGTTCTACCTATGCGATGCATATAGTTTTCTGGATAATTTGGAGTATCAAAATTTATAACGTGGGTAATTTTATCCAAATCTAAGCCGCGAGCCATCACATCTGTTGTAACTAAAATTCGGTTTTTACCTTCATCAAACTGACGGATAGAGCGAATTCTATAATTCTGAGTTTTGTTAGAATGGATTACACAGATTTCATTGCTAAAAGCGACATCCATCTCTTCAAAAACGATATCTGCATTTCTTTTATTTGATACAAAAACCAATACCTTCTTAAAGGTATCTTTATCTTTTAACAAGCGAATTAATAGATTTACTTTCGTGTAAAAATTGGGAATTGGGTAACATTCTTGCGCAATATTTTCTAAAGGAGTGCCACTAAGAGCAATCGAAACTTTTTCAGGAGCAATAAAAAAATCATCAATTAAGGCATCAACATCAGTAGTCATTGTTGCTGAAAACATAATATTTTGTCGTTTAGCAGGAAGTAGCTCAAAAATATTCGTCAGTTGAAATCTGAAGCCTAAATCTAACATCACATCGACTTCATCAATCACTAATTTTTTAATTTCTTTTAATTTAACAGCTTTTGATAAGGCTAAATCATATAAACGTCCGGGAGTTGCCACCAAAATATCGGTACCTTGAGCACAAGACTGTTTTTGTGAATTCATATTGGTGCCGCCATAAACGCCCAAAACTCTAACATTTATATACTTGGCATAGCTTTCTATATTCTCTACTACCTGCAAAACTAACTCTCTAGTAGGCACCAAAACTAGAATTCGCGGATGTACTTGTTTTGAAAATGCCAATTCGTGCAACAACGGGAGCATATATGCCATGGTTTTACCTGTACCTGTTTGTGCAATCCCAACGATATCTTTTCCAGACAAAACTACTGGAAACGCAGCTTTTTGAATGGGTGTAGGTATTTTAAAACCTAAATCTTCAATAGCGTAGTTTAATTGTTTTTTTAAATTAAAATCTTCAAAAGAATTCATCGATAATCATATTAAGTTGTGGCAAAGGTAGGATATTCTATGGTTTCATTTTTTAAGGGCTTTTATAACTGTCCTTTTTATATATGAAACCACATTAGTTGACTTTTCTAAAGAAATATTTTCTTGTAACTTTACATTTTCAGATTTCTATGCAGCTAACTAATTACACCGAATCATTACTCCCGACTTTAAAAAAATATTTTGGATACGACACTTTTCGTCTTCAACAGGAAGAAATTATTGCTTCGGTTTTAGACAAAAAAAATACGCTTGTTATTATGCCTACAGGTGGTGGTAAATCAATTTGCTTTCAGTTGCCCTCGCTTATTTTTCCAAAGACAACTTTGGTTGTTTCGCCATTGATTGCCCTGATGAAAGATCAGGTGGATGGTTGCAACGCCAACGGAATTACTGCGGCCTATTTTAACAGCAGCCAATCGGGCGAAGAGCAGCGAGAAATTATTTCACGAGTAATTAAGTTCGACTTAAAACTGCTGTACGTTGCACCAGAAAGTATGGCAACTTTAGCAAATATTATCAATGAAAATTATATAAGTTGCGTTGCTGTTGATGAGGCACATTGTATTTCTTCATGGGGACACGATTTTAGACCTTCTTACCAACAGCTTGGATTTTTAAAACAACAATTGCCTAATACACCAATTATCGCACTAACCGCAACGGCAGATAAAGCTACTCGATTGGATATTGTGGAACAATTAGGTATTCCAAATGCAAAACAATTTATTACTTCTTTCGATCGAAAAAACATACGTTTAACCGTTCGTCCCGCGGATGGTCGTGTGGATCAAATTCTCAATTTTATCGCAAAGCAGCCCAATTCTGCCGGAATTATTTATTGTTTGAGCCGAAAAACTACGGAGCAGCTGGTAGATCGCTTAAAAGCAAAAAAGATTGATGCGGCTGCCTACCATGCCGGCTTAACATTTGACGAACGCACAAAGGTTCAAGAAGATTTTATTTTTGATAAAACGAAAATTGTTTGTGCTACGATTGCTTTTGGGATGGGTATTGACAAATCGAACGTGAGATGGGTCATTCATTATAACATGCCCAAAAATATTGAAGGATATTATCAGGAAATAGGAAGATCAGGTCGAGATGGTTTGGCTGCTAATGCCCTACTCTTTCATAGTTATGCCGATGTAATTCAATTGAGAAAATTTGCCGAAGGAGCCGCAAATGAAGAAGTGCAAATAGCCAAATTAGAACGCATGAAACAGTTTTCGGAGGCAACTACTTGCCGACGTAAAATTTTATTGAGTTATTTTGGAGAACTTTTAGCAGAAAACTGTGGTAATTGCGATGTGTGCAAGAGTCCGCCACAAGTTTTTGATGGCACTATAATCGCTCAAAAAATTCTATCCACCATAGCTCGGGTTAAAGAAAATGAGGCAGTCGGAGTGTTTATTGATGTTTTAAGAGGCGCTAAAAACGCAACCCTAATAGAAAAGGGATTAACGACCATAAAAACTTACGGAATCGGGCAAGATATTTCATGGAAAGACTGGCAACACTATACCATTCAACTGATTAATCAAGGTTATGCAGAAATCTCTTTTCAGCAACGTAATGCCTTAAAATTGACCGAATTTTCTAATAATGTACTTTTTAAAGGGGCGAAAGTTTTATTAACAAAACCTTTGGCAGTAATAGAAAAAATAGGAAATCCCAAAGAAAAAATAGCTAAAGCTAAGAAAAGTAACGATTTATTTGAGCATTTACGGCAGTTGAGACATAAAATTGCATTGGAAGAAAATATCCCTGCATATTTGGTATTTAGTGATGCTACGCTTCAAGAGATTGTAGCAGAAAGACCTTTATCTGATTCCGAATTTCTACGAATAAGTGGTGTCGGACAGCGAAAATTAGAAGTCTATGGGGATATTTTTATGAATGAAATTAAATCCTTTAATGAGGAGAAGAAATCAAAAAAAGAAGATACTTACAAAGTTACCTACGAAATGTACCAAGAAGGCTTAACTATTGATGAAATTGCAGTAAAACGAGATTTAAAAGCCGCAACCATTTTTTCCCATATCGCAAAATTATATATGGATGGCGCGCCAATTTCGATCTATGATTTTATTGATAAGCAGGAGGTTGATGCCATTAAGGAAGCTAAAAAAATCCTTGAAAATCCAGAAGGATTGAAACCCTATTTTGACCATTTTGAAGAAAAGATGGATTATTACAAAATTCGTTTAGCCTTGTCAATTATTGAGAAAGAAGAGAAGTGATACTATTCAACTTCATTTTAATACTTAATTCTATCAGTTGGCAATATTAGTCGGTAGAAAAAGCAGATGCTATATAAAATATATTTACTTTCTAATTCTAATCAGTGCAGAAAGTAGCGTATAAGGTTTTAAGGAAAGTCATAAGCACTATTGTTGCAGTGTCGGGATAACATAAAAAAACCGCACGTGGTGCGGTTTTAAAATATTTTTTCTGGAAACTTAAACCTTTTTAACCCGAACGGCATTCATGCCTTTTTGACCTTTTTCAAGTTCAAATTGTACCATGTTATTTTCTTTAATTTCTTCTAAACATCCATTGATGTGTACAAAGAATTTTTCTTGTGTATCGGTATCTTTAATAAATCCGTAGCCTTTTTGGTCGTTGAAAAATTCAACTCTACCTTTACGTGTTGGATCGATGACTTCGTCACTTTCTTCCTTTTTAGGTATGCCAAGAACGATGCTTTCTGCATCTACTTTAATTTTTTTAGATGGATCCGGAGGCGTATCAACCAAATGTCCGTTTTCATCTACGTAAACAAACATGCTGTCTTGCTCACCGCTTGTTTTACGATATTCTTTTTTCTTTGCTTTTTCTTCACGTTTTTTTAAACGTTTTTTTTCTCGTTCTTTTTTTCCAAAGGTTTCTTGTGCTCTCGCCATTAAAAATATAAGTTATAATTAATAATAGACTGCTTGTGCGAAGCGGTCATGAAGTTATTGAAATTCAGAATAAACACTTGGTAAACGGTATTATATTTGCCTAATCATTAATAAAGAAGTTGCAATAACGTGTATTTTAGCTCGCTTATAAAGCCTTAAAATACAATACAAAGATAAGGAGCTTTTTTTGATTTAAAAAATAGAAAATATAAGGCAACAAATTATAAATAAATACGTTGTAAAGAAGTATCTAAAAACCATTAAATAATGGCATACCTATCACCACAAATTGAAATTTTAGCCAAAAAAAACCAGCAACACTCCTTGCTTAAAAAGGAAAACTCCTGTGGTATTTTTCAAGATTATGGCTTTGAACAACAAACCGTGCCTTCTGAGAATAAAAATAGTAAAATGGAGCTATGATTAATTTTCGGCCTCAAATATGAGAAAACAGATTATTTCAATTAATTTTTTTTTAAAGTACACTTTAGCTATTAGATAAAATGTACATATGCTATTCTAATATTTTCCACAACTTTTATAGACTTTGCCCAGTTGAACTCCATATTTTTCATTTAGAATTCTATTCCAAAGCAATTTTCAATTTTCCATTGACAACAATCAATTCTTCATTTTAACAATTTTTTTGTTGTCCGATTTTTTAAAAACATAGGTATAAAACCACATAATGGTAAAGGAGGGGATAACATCTAAACCAGGTATCAGTTCTTCCACGAAGGTTATCAAACCTGCAGCTTGGCCTATTTTTCCTTTGTAGAGTCGGGTCATTAACCAGCCAGAAAAAGGTGCCCAAATGATATCTGAGAATTCACCGATACCTGGTATTACATACGAAACCATGCCCATCGCATCAAAAAGCATTCCTAAAAAAAGGTTTCTAAATTTATTGTCTTGCGTATTTGTCATGTTTAAAAACTAATCTTATTTAAAAATACTGATTTCATCGGAATATTTACAAAAGCAAGGCCAAAAAAAAATCTCAACCTGTAAAAGTTGAGATTTATCCTTAAAAATTAGTGCAATCTAAGAAAGTCTTGAACTTATAAGTTTTAAAAATTCGTTTCTTGTTTCCTGCTTTTCAAATTGTCCTCTAAACCCAGAGGTTGTCGTTACGGAATTTTGTTTTTGAACGCCACGCATCATCATGCACATGTGACTGGCTTCAATAACAACCGCAACTCCTTTTGGTTTTAAGGTAGTATTAATGCACTCCAAAATATCATGGGTTAAACGTTCTTGTACTTGTAATCGTCTGGCAAAAACATCAACCACTCGCGGTATTTTACTCAAGCCAACAATGTGGCCATTTGGAATATAAGCAATGTGCGCTTTCCCAAAAAACGGCAACATGTGATGCTCACACAAAGAATACAATTCTATATCTTTTATGATAACCATATCATCATAATCTTCTTTAAACATTGCACCTTGGAGTATTTTAACTGGGTCTTGCTGGTATCCCTGAGTTAAAAATAACATGGCTTTTGAAGCCCGTTCAGGTGTTTTTAATAATCCTTCTCTAGAAATATCTTCTCCTATTTCATTAATTATAGTAGCATAGTTATTCGTAATCTCGTCTCTAATTTCAATATTGTACTCTTCAAATTTTTTGTACGGCGCCATTCAACTGTATTTATTTAAATAATAATTTTTTTTGATTATGTATTAAAAAATTTCGAAACAAAAATATGACAATTTATTGGTTCAAAATTATTTTGTTTAATAATTATTACAAATCATTAAACAAAAATATATAACATTTTGTTTAAAAGAACTATTGTGTAGTACTATTTTCATTATCGTATCATAGATAAATTATATCATTAACTTTAAATTTTTCCTTAGTAGTTAATTATTTGTAACCTTACAAACCATTTGTCATTCATTTACATTTTGTCATGTCTGAGCTAATATGTACTTTCATATTTTTAAATAAAAGTTAATGATTAAAGCAGAAAATATTCAAAAATCTTACGGGGATTTAAAGGTTTTAAAAGGCGTAAACCTTCATATTAAAAAAGGAGAAATTGTATCTATTGTAGGGCCCTCTGGTGCTGGTAAAACTACTCTTTTACAAATTTTAGGCACGCTGGACCAACAGTCGAATAAAAAGAATAGCAAGCTATATATCAAGGATATCGACATTACTTTACTATCTGATAAAGAACTTGCAAAATTTAGGAATGAACATATTGGCTTTATTTTTCAGTTTCATCAATTATTACCCGAATTTTCGGCAATAGAAAATGTTTGTATTCCTGCATTCATTAAAAACACCTCAAAAGCAGATGCAGAAAAAAGAGCCAAAGAATTGGTGACTTTTCTAGGCTTATCGCATAGATATCATCATAAACCTAATGAACTTTCGGGAGGAGAACAACAGCGTGTGGCCGTGGCTAGAGCTTTGGTTAATAATCCATCGGTGATTTACGCGGATGAACCTAGCGGAAACTTAGATTCCGAAAGTGCCGATAATTTGCATCAGCTATTTTTTAAATTAAGAGATGAATTTGGTCAGACTTTCGTAATTGTTACCCATAATGAAGAATTAGCAGATATGGCAGATCGTAAATTGACCATGGTTGATGGCTTAATGGTAGATTCATTATGATCGATGAAATCTGGAATTATGTAAAAAACCCGAGGTATTATGAGTATTTGGACCTAACATCTCAAGAAAAAAGAAATGTTTTCTTTAAAATATTAATGCTAACCGTAGCATTCAGTTTTATTTTAGGAATAGCGATGGGTATAATTACCTCTTTGGTAGGTGCTGATTTAGGTGAACACGGGATGGAATTAATTTTAAAAAAATATTCCCTTTTTGTCATCTTTCTTTTGGTCGTTGTTATAGCTCCTTTAATTGAAGAGTTGATCTTTAGAGCTCCTTTGGCTTTATTTAAAAATTCTCGTTTTTTTAAAATTGCTTTTTATGCCTCTGCCCTGCTATTTGGAGCAATACATTTAACCAATTTTGAAATTTTTACGGATTATTTTTGGTTAGCCCCAGTCTTGGTCGCACCACAAACTGCCGCTGGTTTTTTCTTAGGCTTTATTCGGGTGAAATTAGGCTTAATTTGGTCTATTTTACTCCATGCTGCGCATAATGCCATTTTGTTATCGCCTATGATATTCCTTAAATTAATAGGAGAATCTATTACCTTATGAAGAAAGAAGATTTAAAAACATTTTTGGATGAAAAAGTAATTCAATACAACCATCCTAGTTTTTTGGAAAGTGATCCCATACAAATTCCACATTCGTTTTCTAAAAAAGAAGATATTGAAATTAGTGCTTTTTTAACTGCTACTATAGCTTGGGGAAACAGAAAAAGCATCATCACCAACGCTCAAAAATTTATGTCCTTATTAGATAATGCCCCTTATGATTTTGTGATGCACCACCAAAAAGGAGATTTAGCGCGTTTTGATACTTTTGTGCATAGAACCTTTAATGGCGAAGATGCCATATTTTTCATAAAGAGTTTACAAAATATATATAAAAATCATTACGGACTAGAGGCTGTTTTTAATGAAAAAACACAGTATAAATCCATGCAACCAGCTATTTCTGGCTTTAAAGAGGTGTTTTTTGAAATTCCACATCCTAAAAGAACAGCAAAACACGTATCGGATCCCTTAAAAGGTTCTGCGGCCAAACGCATTAATATGTTTTTACGTTGGATGGTGCGTGATAGCAGTACCGGTGTTGATTTTGGAATATGGAAAAGTATCAATCCTGCTTTTCTATCTTGTCCC
>JBGSQM010000232.1:0-4242 GCA_041738035.1 Cellulophaga sp. | reverse complement strand
TTTAAATTTGCCCTCTAGTCTATGGTTATGATTGATAAAATAAAAGAACACATTGCTGAAATAGAGAATTTTAAAACCGACTCTAAAGAAGCTATCGAAAATTTCAGAATTAAGTATCTAGGTAAAAAGGGATTGTTGAATGATTTTTTTGCTGAATTCAAGAATGTTCCTAATGATCAGAAAAAAGAATTTGGTCAAGTTATCAATCAGTTGAAAATGGTAGCTACGGAGAAAATCGACCGTTTAAAAGAAATCTTAGAAAATAATACCGAAGAAAAACTAATTTATGGCGATTTAACCCGTCCTGGCGAACCCATTTCTTTAGGTGCGCGTCATCCGATATCTATTGTTACCAATCAGATTATTGATATTTTTTCACGAATAGGCTTTAATGTATCTGAAGGCCCTGAAATTGAAGACGATTGGCACAATTTTACCGCTCTAAATTTGCCAGAATACCACCCTGCAAGAGATATGCAGGATACTTTTTTTATACAAACCAATCCTGATATTTTATTACGTACGCATACCTCATCCGTTCAAGTACGCTATATGGAAAATAATACCCCGCCCATTAGAACTATTTCACCAGGTAGGGTATATAGAAACGAAGCTATTTCAGCGAGGTCGCATTGTTTTTTCCACCAAGTAGAAGGCTTGTATATTGATAAGAATGTATCTTTTGCCGATTTAAAACAAACTTTGCAGTTTTTTACCACCGAGCTTTTTGGCAAATCTAAAATTAGATTGAGACCTTCTTATTTTCCTTTTACAGAGCCTAGTGCTGAAGTGGATGTTTATTGGGGTTTAGCTACTGAAGCAGATTATAAAATAACGAAAGGTACGGGCTGGCTCGAAATTGGGGGTTGTGGCATGGTAGATCCTAACGTACTAACCAATTGTAAAATAGACCCTGAGGTGTATTCAGGTTTCGCTTTTGGTGTAGGTATAGACCGTATTGCCATGTTATTGCATCAAATAACCGATATACGTTTGCTGAGTGAAAATGATGTACGTTTTTTAGAGCAATTTAAAAGCGCTTTGTAAATAACATTGTAAAAGCCTTAAAATTAAAAAGTATTAATAACAAATTTCCTTTTAGCCGATTTACGGATTATAATGAAAAAAGATATTGAAATACCTATTGCAAAAGATGTTCATGTGGCCGTAATTCACGAATGGAATAAAGATTTTACATCTAAAGATTGGTATGCCTATCTTATCAATAACCGAAATACGCCTATTGATATGGTTTTAATTGTTTCAAAGGGCTATGCTGGCGAGTTAAAAACTTCGACCATGCGCCACGGTTTTGGACTTGTAGCACCCAAATCTTTCGAGAAAATTGAATTGCTATATGAAGCCGTTTTTAAATTAGACAACGAGTTTTTTGTTACTTTTTATGCCGAAAACAAGTTGTATGAAAAAAGGTTTGTTTTTAAAAAAAATACCATCGCCGAGAAAAATTTAGTTACTATTCCTTTAGTTGTAAATGAAGGTATTTTGGCGGAATAAAGAAAGTCACTTCAACTTTTCCAAGTATTAAAAGGATGTTTACTCAATTGTGAGTTGTAGTATTTTTTTACGCCTGAAACCTCTTCGCCTAACCAGTTTGGTTTTTCAAAGTGTTCATCTTCAGAAGTTAATTCAATTTCAGCCATCACCAAACCTGTATTATCAGCTAAAAATTCATCGACTTCAAAAATATGATGTGCTACAGGTAATTCATACCTAATTTTATCAATAATTCCGGGCTCTGCTAATGCTAAAAGTGCTTCCGCCTCTAGAACCGAGATTTCTTTCTCCCATTCAAACCTTGAAACGCCACTTTCGTTTCCTATGCCTTTTACGGTTATAAAAGCTTGTTCAGCAGCAATTCGAACACGAACCGTTCGTTCTGGATCAGTATTTAAAAAGCCTTGCTTTATTCTTTTTTTAGATTTGGCAAGCCCTTTATAGGCGGACGAGCTTACTAAAAACTTACGTTCTATTTCTATCATCCTATTCTCCGATTTTTTTAAGTACGTCCGACTCAATTTTCACCTCATGGTATGGATTATTTGCCAACCAAAGCATTGCCTTTGCAATCGTTTCGGGTTCAATGGTTTTGTATTTGGCTAAATTGCCGACCAGCATAACATTAAAGACTTTCATTACTTGTTTAAAAATCCATTCTCCTGCTCTTTTCTCAGAGCGCTTACCACCGATTAAGGCAGGTTGTAAAATATAGGTGATTTTTATTTTTTGTGCGATGACCGCGTTTTCCATTTCACCCTTTATTTGGTTGTAAAATACGGAGCTTTTGGCGTCAGCACCAAGCGCAGAGATAATAATAATGGCATTTATATTGTTTTGTTTCGCCAATTTTGCAGCAGCTACAGGAATCCCGAAATCTATTTTTTTATAAGTTTCTTTATCTGGAGACTTTTTTTTAGTGGTGCCGATACAGCAAAAAATTTCATCTCCAGTAAAATCAGTACTATAGTTTTCTAGCTGTAATAAATCGATGAGGTGTTCTTCTATTTTTGGATGGGTAAAGCCAACAGAAGTTCTCGAGAAGAGTTTTACTTTTGTATAGGTTTCATTCTTTAACAAAAGATCTAAAAGGATGCCTCCTGTTAATCCTGTTGCGCCTAAGAGTATGGCCGTTTTTTTGGTGTTGTTCATAGACGCCAAGATAAATAAAAATTGGAATATGCACTAGAGATTCCCTTTTTTTCAATTGTAGAAGATTTCTTTTATTCTACAATTATTCGGTGCGTTTCTTCTATTTCTCTGGCGATTATTTTTAAGAAATAAATACCTTTTTTAAGGTTTGACACCTCTATTTTTTGAATTTCACCCAATTTTGAGAATTATTGTTGCTTTACTAATCTACCTTCAAAATCATGAAATGATATTGCGAATGACAATTCTTTTTGGTAAATAATGTTTTCATTTGGCGATAAATTTTTAAAAGTACTATTATTCAAAATCTGCATCAATAGCAACTTCTAATGTAAGGCAGCTATTTGTATTACTTGGTATTGAATTTATTTCTACCATTTCTTTGCTTTCATAATTGTTGTCACAATATATGTTATTTTCTAAAATATCCTTAGTCTTATAAACAATGAGCTGGTTTGCGGCTATACTATTATCTCTTAAAAAATACTTTAATTGATTAATTATATATACCTCCCCATTGTTTTCTATCATACCATAAATAAAATCATTATCCAAAGTTAAACGCACATAACCCTCATTTTTTGTGGTTCCCCAATATGTTGCAATTTTTTTATTGCTTTGTTTTTCTTCTTTTGAAGCCAACTTTCCTGAAAAGCTAAGGTTATAATCAGTTGATCTTATATCTCTCTTGTAAACCTCTATTTGAATAGTTTCATTATTAAATAATAGAAATTCTAGACTAAAAATGCTATCTTGCTTTTGGAAATATTTATTTATTTTCGCAAAATCAATACTTAATGTACTAAATTCATTTAATTTAGTTTTAATTATTTTTTGTTGATTTTCATTTAAACTGACTCGACTAAAAGTAATTTCTTCCTGGGAAAAACACAAATAGATGTTACATATAAATATGAGTAAAAATAATTTTTTATTCATCGCCTTTCTTTTATTGATATAATTTCAAAATACTGAGCGCAAACATTTAGGTCAGATATATCAAATAAAAACCCGCTTACAATAACATCCAAGCCATCTTTTTTAAAATTATCTGGCAAATTGCATGGTACTAATGGATTTGATTCCCTTTCAGGCGTAAGAGGTACATTTATTAAAGTATATTCAGTTAAACAAATATCAGCACTTGGCGCGTTAATGGTGCCTGGCACATTAGTGTAGGTAGCAACAACTGCTCTATTCTCGTTTTGATAGCAGGTTGGTTCGATTTCAGAACGATTTTCGCATGAGCTTCCTAAAAATAAAATAATTATGATTTTAAGGTTAAAATATTTTATTTTCATCTCTAAAATTACTTTGAATTAATGTTTTGGGATTAGCTTATTAACTTTTAATCTGCTTAGTAGTAAAATTTTTTAGCAATTATATAATGTAAGAAGTTTAGTGATAAAAATTACGATTTATTTTAATACCTCCTACGAAAATAAAAAATAATTTTGGTCCTTATCACAATGAATATAATTTTCAATGCTTGGTAGCAATAAACAAAATTTAAATTTATGTATGTACTCCTTTTTGAAAATGCCTTATGAATATTTCGTCTTTTTTCCTTTTAAT
>JBGSQM010000215.1:0-4633 GCA_041738035.1 Cellulophaga sp. | reverse complement strand
TTTAAATACATAATCCTAAGGTTTTTATTATCTCAACAAGATAATGTATTTTTACAAATAGATAAAAGCTTCCGAGGTACGAGGATTAGTTCAACACCGTGTAAAAATAATTGCTTGGTTCTCGCCTACTTGGAAAATCCTGCGGATTTTCCTCTGGTTCGTTCCATTTTTAGTAAGTTAGTTGCTTGCACACGCAACTATCCTTACACATAAACGTTGTGTGTAATGCTGACTCGTCCTGAATAAAGGCTACATAATTTTAAACATTATGTATAGAAATGACAAAGTAATTAGACGGTATTCAGAACCTTTTAAACTGAAAATTTTAGCAGAACTTACAACCGGAAAACACACAAAGAGCGAACTTTGTAAACTCTACTCCATTGCCCCTACAACGGTTAATGAGTGGATTAAAAAGTATAATCGTAAAGACTTAATGAACACCAGAGTAAAAGTGGAAACTAAAGACGAAATATCTAGAATTAAAGCGCTTCAAAAAGAGATTGAACAGCTTAAAAAACTACTGCTAAAAAAGGATCTCGATGCTATGGTAGAAGAATCCTATTTAGAAGTAGCCGCAGAAGATTTAGGTTTTAAATCTATTGCTGAGCTAAAAAAAAAGTTAAGTATAAAGCCTTAATTAAAGCTAAATATAAGTCTAAGGTATTTGCGTCTTTAACAACTATAACTCATTGTTTCGGACTTAAACGTGATGCGTATTATAAATACAAATCTAGAGCTGATAAGCGTTTAAAACTAGAACAACTCATTATAAACATAGTCAGAAAAAGACGCAAATCTCTTCCTAGAGAAGGCGTGCGTAAACTTATGAAATCCTTAGATGCAGATTTTAATAAAGCCAATATTAAGGTTGGTAGAGATACATTATTTAGTGTTCTTAGAAAACACCAAATGCTAACACTTAGAAAGAAAACCAGTGCGAGAACAACTAACTCGTATCATCGCTTTTATAAGTATAGTAACATTATAAAACATATAGAAATCACAAGACCTAACCAAGTTTGGGCTTCTGATATTACATACATTAGAACCGTAAAAGGGTTTTGTTACTTGGCACTAATAACTGATATGCATTCCAGAAAAATAGTGGGATATGATCTTAGTGACAGCTTGGAACTTAAGGGATGCGTGAGAGCCCTTAATAAGGCAATTTATCAAGCTAAAAACATTAATGGACTCATACATCATTCAGACAGAGGAATACAGTACTGTAGCAACGTATACACTCAAATATTAAAAAGAAAAAAGATAGATATTAGTATGACTGAAGAAAATCATTGTTACGAAAACGCTATGGCAGAAAGAGTAAACGGGATCTTAAAAGATGAATTTTATTTAGACCAAACCTTTGATAGTGTAGCTCACGCAAAAAGAGCTGCAAAAAACGCAATTAATTTATACAACGAAATAAGATTACACTTATCTTTAGATTATAAAACACCAAATATGGTATATAAATTATCAGCTTAATTCAATTTTAACCTGTAGCCATATTTCAGGACAAGACATTTAAGAAAAATGTTAAAAACTTTGTTGAAAAGTAAAAAAGTATTAATTTTGTCCTAATTGAACTCGCCACGCTTCCCTTTGAACAGCGTACCCAGGCGGGTCTTTTTTTTGCACTAATATGACCTCTAAAGCCGAATATCCTAAAAAAGTAATCTCTTACGACAAGCAATTAGACCTTCTAAAAGAAAGGGGACTCATCATAGAAAATCCAGACGCTGCAAAGGATTTTTTGAAGAACATAAGTTACTTTAGGTTGCAAGGGTTTTGGTGGGAGTTTCAAATTGACAAAGAGAATCATAAATTTAAAGATGGTACTACATTTGAGAGAATTATCGAGCTCTATACTTTTGATAGAAAATTTAGATTAATTCTCTTTGATGCATTAGAAAGAATTGAGATAGCGCTAAGGACAAAAATGGTTTATTATCCTTCTATTGAATTAAACCAATGGTGGTTTGAAGACCGGAATATTTTTTTTTCAAAAGAATTTCATGAAGATTCACTAAAAGAAATTGACAAAGAATTAAGTCGAACTAAGGAAGTCTTTATTAAATCCCATTATAAAAAGTATGGAGATGAACATAGACCACCTGCATATAAAACTTTAGAGGTAATTTCATTTGGCTGCCTGTCAAAATTATATAGCAATTTAAAAAATGAAATTACAGCTAAAGACAGAATTGCAAAAGAGTTAAACCTACCTAATCATAACTTTTTGAGGAGTTGGCTTCAAACATTTAATATTGTCAGAAACATTATTGCTCATCACAGTAGAATTTGGAACCGAAATATTGACTTTCCACCTAAGTTCTTGCATAAAACCGAATTCGACTTTATAGACCAACCCGAAAATGAAAAATCAATGTATCATTGTGTTTCCTGTATACTTTTTGTTTTAAATAAAGTATCATATGGACATAGCTTAAAAACTAAACTCATTGCATTATTAAACGAAAGTGAGTTTATCGATACTACAGAAATGGGGTTTCCTGAAAACTGGAAAGAACAAGCAATTTGGAAATAAAAACGTTGGGTAACACAACCTATAAACAATACGGGTTTCGAGCTTAATCGAAAGGTTTGTGTATTTTTATGAAGTCCGCAAAATCTTTTGGATTTTGCTTCGAGAAGGAAAAGAAAAACAAAACAAAAAGATTTTGCTATGTGAATGGAGGAAAGCAAAGACTAGTTTACTCCCGTACTGTTCATAGCTAAAACGTTGCCATTCATTATGAAAAAAGTTCAAAACCTATTAATTTCTATGGAAAACAAAGATTGGAGCTACAATTTGATTTTTGGAATTGTTTTCACATTGGTGTTTTTTTGGCTTCTCACCGAATCAGAACCAGTTACATATCGAGGCTTACGAATTGACATTCGAATAGTAAGAATGCTAAGTTTACTAATTGCAGTCATAAACTTTGCTAGTTATCTGGGTTTAAAAAAACGGAACTGAAATATTAAGTTAAATGAAATTGTCAATAAAAAAGGAGCAACCAATATTGAAATAAATGGAAAAAAGGACTGAATATTTAATATTTGGAATTGCAATGGCTTCAATTTTAGCTGGAATTTATGGAGCCGTAAGGACAGGAGAACTTATGGAATCTCTAAGCGGAATTCTTATTGGAGCAGCACTTATTGGGACAGTAATAATTGAACGGAATAAAAAAAATAAAACCGAATAAAACAACGAATGGCAACAATGGCTATAGTAAATAGGGCGATAAGTTTAATATTTAAAGGCTTGGGCTTGCTTACTAAGTCCGCCAAATCTTTTGGCTTTTGAAATAAAAAAATAAAAACAAAACAAAAAGCTTTGGCTACCAGCGCAGACGGAAACGAAAAGTTTCCCTGCCTGCCCTACTTGCCATAGCCTAGACGTTGGCATTCATTATGAAAAAACGAAAATCAAGAAAATAAATGGCATTATTTAAAATTGAGAAGTCTTTAGAATACATAAAGGAAAAACCTTTCCGACTTGAAAAAGAGATTCAAGAATTGACCGAAAGTAATCTAAAGACAATTCTCGGACTTGACTTTGTGAAATCTGAATTTTCTCTAAACAACTTCCGAATTGACACTCTTGCCTTTGACAAAGAAGCAAACGCTTTTGTCATTATTGAGTACAAACGAGATAAAAATTTCAGCGTAATTGACCAAGGATATGCCTACTTGTCTTTAATGTTAAACAACAAAGCTGACTTCATTTTAGAATTCAATGAAAATCTCGACAAAACACTCAAACGGAATGACGTGGATTGGTCTCAATCAAGAGTTTTGTTTGTTTCGCCAGCATTTACAAACTATCAACGTGAGGCAATTAATTTTAAAGACTTGCCAATCGAATTATGGGAAGTTAAAAGGTTTGAGAACAATACAGTTTCGTTTGAACAAATACAAAAAGCAGGAGCTCAAGAGAGCATAAAAACAATTTCTAAAACTGACCAGACAATTGACAATGTTGCGAAAGAAATAAAAGTTTATTCGGAGCAAGAACATTTAGAAAATGCAACCGAGGAAATTAAGGAATTGTACGAAAAAATGAAAAACGCAATTCTGAATTTTGACAATATTGAGATTAAACCAAAAAAGAAATATATCGCTTTTGTTTCCGGCAGAAACGTAGTTGATATTCATCCGCAACGGAAAGCATTGAAAATTTGGATAAATTTGACAATTGGAGAACTTGACGACCCAAAAGGAATTGCAAGAGATGTATCTTCAACAGGACATTGGGGAAATGGAGATTATGAATTACAAATAAATTCGGACGAGGATTTGGAATATATTTTGAGTCTGATAAAACAGTCAATCAAGAAAAATAAAAAATAACGAAATGCCAACATCGGCTATAGCAAATGCGGGCTAAAGTGCTAAAATGAAATTAATTACACAAAACAAACTAAATGCTAATCGGAAAGGTAAGTGCTTTGAAATCCCGCACTTGCCATAGCCGTAGCCGTTGGCAACAATATAAAAAAAACCGTAATGACAGGAAAAATTCTGCTTTTAATTTTAACAATTTGTATCGTTTCTTGCAAAAAAGAAAATCAAATTGCTCAATTAGGAAAACCTATACCTAATTATACATTTACTGATA
>JBGSQM010000208.1:0-16905 GCA_041738035.1 Cellulophaga sp. | reverse complement strand
ACCAATAATACAACTACAGGCTTAGTCTTTGAGTTAAAACCATCAAAGACAGAGGGTAGAAATGAACTTATGTCGGAGATAGCGGTGGCCTTAGTTAAAGAACTTAAAGCGCAAGATCACATTTTATACTACATTAGCTTTAGTTATGAAATACTTAAAAAAATCGTAGAACTGAACCCTAAGGCAAGAACACAGTATTTAGACGGTTCAAAATCGCCAGAAGTTTTGAGTAAGGATCGTATTTCAGGCTTAGATTATGCAGTACATACACTTAAAAGTAAACCAGAGTGGATACAACAGGCAAAAGATAAGCAACTAAAATTAAACGCATGGACTGTTAACCTAGCCGAAGATTTAGATTGGCTTATTGCTAATAATTTTGATTATATCACCACCAATGAACCTGAATTACTTTTTGAAAGATTAAAGCTTAGCCCTGCTCAAAACGGTTGGAGCTTGGTTTGGAGTGATGAGTTTAACTATAACGGAAAGCCAGATACTACCAAATGGGGCTATGATTATGCATTTATAGCCAACCAAGAAAAACAGTATTATACAGATAGTCTAAAAAACGCACGGGTGGAAAAAGGGGTGTTAATTATTGAAGCCCATAAAGAAAAGATAGCTAATAAAGATTTTAATAACCTAGAGATTAAAGGCTGGCAAAAATATAAAGCTGAAATTGATACGGCACAATACACGTCAGCAAGAGTGGTAACTAAAGGCCTAGCGGAATGGAAATATGGTAGATTTGATATTAGTGCTAAACTACCTAGAGGCCGAGGTATGTGGCCCGCAATTTGGATGCTCAATAACGACAAAATAGGTTGGCCCGAAGGTGGTGAAATAGATATTATGGAACATGTGGGTTATGACAATGATACCATACACGGTACTATACATACTGCAGCTTACAACCACATGAATGGTACTCAAAAAGGAAAAACGATCTTTATTAAAAACCCTAATGATGAATTTCATGTATTTTCCATTGAATGGACACCTGAAAAAATAGATTTTATGCTCGATGGGGTGGTTTATAATCAAATTAAAAACGAGAATAAAACTACCGCAGAATGGCCTTTTGATAAAAAATTCTACCTTATTTTAAATGTAGCCGTGGGTGGTATGTGGGGTGGTCAAAAAGGTATTGATGACAGCATATTTCCGCAACAAATGGTAGTTGATTATGTTCGGGTGTATCAAAGAACAGAATAAAAATTAAAGATTGTATTGGCTTCGTTTAATGTGGAGGTTTTAAATATCATTTTTAATTAACTTTGTAAATATCTAAAACCTTAATAGGTGATACTAGTTATTTTAAATGGTATGAAACAAAATTTACGCAAAAACATATTCAAATATTAATGAGTAAATAATTTTAAGTATATGAAAGCGCCAATATTTTCTATTTTAATTTTTTTAATGGTAATAACAAGCTGTCAAAGTCAACAAATGAATGTAATGTCTTATAACCTTCGTTTAGATATTGCATCGGACGGAGAAAACGCTTGGCCGAATAGAAAAGATTTTTTGAGTTCACAAGTGCTGTTCCTAGCTCCAGATATTTTGGGAGTTCAAGAGGCCAAACCCAATCAAGTATCAGACTTAAAAAATATTTTGCCCAATTATAAATTTATCGGAAAAGGTCGCGATGGTGGTCAAGAAGGGGAGCACGCAGGTATTTTTTACAATTCAGAAAAAATTGAGGTGATAGAAACACATACATTTTGGCTTTCCGAAACTCCGGATGCGGTTTCTAAGGGATGGGACGCAGCCTATCCCAGAGTCTGTACTTACGGATTATTTACCTTAAAAGAAAGCAAACAAAAAGTTTGGGTATTTAATAGCCACTTAGATCATGTGGGGGGTGAAGCTCAAAAAGAAGGTATGAAACTTATTTTACAAAAAATAAAAGCGGTTAACTCCAAAAACTTCCCAATAGTGCTTATGGGTGATTTTAATGTTGAACCGAATTCTGATGTAATTACCGAAGCAAAAACACTTTTATCGGACAGTAAAGAAAAAGCAAAGCTAATCTTTGGTTCAGAAGGTACATTTAACGGGTTTAAGTATAACGAACCTATAACGCGCAGAATAGATTATATTTTTGTTTCTGATGCTATTAGCGTTGATAAATACGCAGTTTTGTCGAGTAGTATTGACTTTAAATTTCCCTCAGACCATTTTCCTGTTTTTATACAATGTAGTATAAAGTAGTTGTTGTTTAAGGCTTATAAATCTTCGTTTTAAGAAAATAATAACGCCTTAATTTTTATTCCTAGAGAATAGATTTTTAACTTCACATAAAATTGAAAAATGATGGATTTAAAAAATAAAGTTGCCTATATCACTGGCGGTTCCAAAGGAATAGGATACGGTACAGCAAAGAAATTAATTGCAGAGGGTATGAAGGTGGCCATTAGTGGAAGAACCCTAAAAACTGTAGAAGAGGCGGCTTCTAGTTTGGGCAATAAAGATCAAGTTTTGGCTATAGCATCTGACGTTAGTAAACTAAAAGACGAAGAAAAAGCTGTTGAGGCTATTCTTCATAAATGGGGAAAACTAGATGTGGTGCTTGCAAACGCAGGGGTTGGAAATTTTGCGCCAATAGATCAAATGACCGAAGAGCAATGGCACCAAATGATCAATACCAACCTAAACGGTGTTTTCCACACACTAAAAGCGTCTGTTGAGGCATTAAAACAAACCAAGGGCTATTACATAACTTTGGCGAGTTTGGCAGGAACCAACTTTTTTGAAAAAGGAGCAGGTTATAATGCTACTAAATTCGGCGTCGTTGGTTTCACACAAGCAGCAATGCTCGATTTAAGACAGTACGGAATTAAGGTTTCAACCATTATGCCGGGCTCTGTTGCAACATATTTTAACGACCATACCCCTTCAGAAAAAGATGCCTGGAAAATTCAGCCTGAAGATATTGGAGAATTGGTGTTTGATTTGTTAAAAATGAATCCTAGAACTTTACCTAGCAAAATTGAAGTCCGACCCACAAGACCCGATTTGAAATAGTTACACTTCTTTTTCTAAAAACGGTATTTCAGGATTAAATAGCGCTTCAATGAGTATCAATAACTCTTTTTTAAACGCTGTAAGGGTTTCTTGGGTGATTTCAGTAATACTATTTTCACTGAAGAGCAAGACCCCATTAGCTAGGTTTTTAAAAGATATGATTCCCGCTTGAATAGTTTGTATTGGGTTTTTATCGTTATAAAGTAAGGCATAGCATAAAATTTGAAATGCCTTATTGATATCGTAATTGGTAATAATGGCATCCCAATCTTTTATTTTTACGTTTTTACCTTCAACCTTTCCCGTTTTATAATCTATAATTCTCAGCATGCCGTCTATTTCATCAATACGGTCTATCTTTCCTTTAATTTTAATAGGATTTTTAATATTAGGGAGACTAAAAAATAATTCCATTTTTTCTTCAAGGGCAATTATTTTTATTTGGTGTTGTGCAACCTCATTAATTTCTAATTGAATAAAATTTTCAATATACCGTAAAATAACCTTGTAGGCGATGAGGTTTTTACCCGTTGAAATATTACCCTCTAAATAGGTTTTTCTAAAATTGTTTTTTACAACAGGCTCAATTTGTGGTAATAATTTTGTTAATTCTTCTTTATTTAAGAATTTACCAATAAAGGGTTGGTATAAATCTTCTAAGCTGTCATGCACAATTGTCCCAAAAGTATTGGCAGCAACACTTTCTTCCACTTCATTAGTGTCGTTTATTTTTAAGATATTCTGCTTGTAAAAATCTATTGGATTTCTAATGTAATTGCTAAGCGAGGTTGGTGAAAATCCTCTAATGGCTAAGGCTTCTATCTCTTTGAGTAGCGTTTCATTTTTAACAATTGTTTGTTTGGCAATAGGCACAGATTTTACTTTGCTTGATGCTGTAATTTCAGTAATATCAACACTTTTATGCTCATCGGTTAAAAGTTGGGTAATCAACCTGCTCTTTTCATTACCTTCTAATACGTTGGGTTCTGTGTTGTAAATGATATAGACATTTTTAGCACGTTGCAAGAGCCTATAAAAGTGATAGGTGTAAACGGCATCTTTTTCTTTATAGGTAGGCAAGCCGTAATTTATTTTTATATCAAACGGAATAAAAGAATTATTAGATTTTCCGGAAGGTAAAATCCCTTCGTTGACTGACGTAATAATAACGGTTTCAAAATCTAGGTTTCTGCTTTCTAGCATTCCCATTATTTGAGTGCCTTGTAAGGGTTCGCCTTGAAAATCTAAGGTTTCTGATGATAAAAGTTCTTTATAGAGGCTTTGCAAAGATTTAATATCGGTAATAAAAGCATGTTGCGCCGTCAATTGTAAAATTTGATTGAATAAGGTATAGAACCTAAATAAATATTCTAATTCAAGATGATTTTCTATTTTTTGATATTTTCCTTTTAAGTGGGTAATGATGGCCAAACAATTTTTAAGAAAAGTGCCCACAGTAAAATCTTCATCCGAGAATAGAATTTTTAGTAGCTTTTTGTTTTCAACTAGGGCATACAATTGTTCACTTTTTATATACGTCCAGTTTTTTGTTTTTATGGCTGATTCAATGATTACGGCCTTATTAGTTTTATCCTCATCTAAAAACTGCTTTATATATGGGTTAGAGAGCAGGTTTAATACGTATTGATAAAACCAGCCGTTTTGGGTTTTCGATAGCCATAAATCAAAATACAAAGAAAATAATCCAGCTAGTGGTGTTTTTGATATGGGATAACCCATAGTAATGTTTATCCTATTGATATCTTGTGGAATTGAATTGATAATAGGATTTAAAAGATTTTCATCTCCTAATACAATAGCCGTATTTGTTAATAAAGTTGCATCTTCCAAATTAATTTTGGATAATAAATTACCCACATAATTTGCTTGCGATACATTTTTTGGAACGCCAATAATCTGAATATTTTTTTTGCCTAGATAGTGGTTACTAATTCCTTTTAATGGATGATCATTAAAATAACTCCAATTTTTTTCATGTTGGCGAATAAAATAACTCGCATCATGTACAGTATCATTTAGGAAGTACAGATCTAAATCCCAATAAATATCGGCATCTGTAGTTTTTAAAATATTTTGGATAATGTACTCTTCGGCCTTATTTAAAGCATTAAAACCAATAAAAATAAATTTTTGATTTATGTATTGTTCAGTAAAACTTTGGATATTTTCGTATGCTTTTCTATACACGAAACCCTGTGTAGCAAGATTTTTGTGATTTAAAGAACTATTAAAGTGATGGTATAGTGCCTCTAAGGTGCCCCAAAACTTAATATAATCTTTAATCATTTGTGTTTTTTCTCCTTGCATGTAGGTATTCAATTCTTGAATAGCAGACAGGTGAGAAAAGATTTCCGATGTGTTGACGAGATACCTATCTATTTCATTAAAATCTTGTAAAATGGTTTGGCCCCATTTAGAAAAACTTAAAAAAGAGTCTTTTTGGGCTTCTTTGGAGGTAGCGAGATAAGAGTTGTATAAAGCGAAAAGTTGTTCCGTGTTTGAAGCATACGATAAGCCAGAAACTTTCTCGACAAAGGTTTCTATACTATAAATTTCTGGAGCAAAAACCGTTTTATTTAAGGTTTTGGCAATGCTATTTTTTAGAAATGTACCAGCTCTCTTACTTGGTAAAATAAAAATAGTATTGGCAATGTCATTACCTGACTTTGCCAATTCACCCACAACTTCTTCTATAAAACTTTGCATGGTATAAAAATAAAAAAAGCTCCGCAATTGCGGAGCTTTTTACTATAATTTTGAATTTTATTTTAGTATTTAGTTTACTAAGTTAATTTCAACTCTTCTGTTTTGTTCTCTACCTGCTCTTGTAGCGTTAGTCGCAATTGGCTTATCTTCACCGTAACCCATTGCAGATAATCTAAATTCTTCGATTCCTTTTCCTACTAAAAATTCTTTAACAGAAAGAGCACGAGACTCAGACAAGCTTTGGTTTAATTTAGCAGAACCAACACTATCAGTATGACCTTCCACTGTGAATTTAGCATTAGGATACTCTCTTAAGATTGTAATAATATCAACCATTACTCCTGTAGAAGCAGCTTGGATAGAAGATTTACCAGTATCAAATAAGATAGTTTTTGCAAAATCGTTCAATTTTTTCTGAACTTCAGCAGTAACTTCTGGACATCCTTTGTTAGCTACAGTACCAGCAACTTCTGGACACATATCATCTTTATCTAAAACGCCATCACCGTCTTTATCTAAGAAAGGACAACCTTTATTGCTAGCAGGACCAGCCTCAGAAGGACAAGCGTCATCTTTATCAGCAACACCATCGCCATCGGCATCAGGACAGCCATTTAATGCTTTTAAACCAGCTACAGAAGGACAAGCGTCATCTTTATCCGCAACACCGTCTCCGTCTTGATCAGGACAACCGTTCATTTCTTTAGAACCAGCAGCATTAGGACAAGCATCTTTGCTGTCTTCAATACCATCACCGTCAGCATCTGGACAACCGTTGAAAGCTGCTAAACCAGCAACTTCTGGACAAGCATCATCTTTATCATAAACACCATCACCATCAGTATCTGTACCACCAAATTTAATGTTGATACCTGCTAAGTGTTGAAAATGAGTAACCCCATAATCTTCAAAAGCATGCTTATAAACAGTTTGTAAAGTAAGACCAATGTTTTCAGTAAACCATACGTTTACACCAACACCACCATTTGCAGTACCAGAGCCTATTTCATCAACCCAAGTGTATCCACCACCAACTTCTACGAAAGGATCGATAACTGTATTTTTTAAGAAGGCATATTTAATTAAACCATCTACAGCGTAGTGAGATAAATCATCAACTTCTACATCACCTAATTTGCTAATTCTGTTTAAAGAACCTCTAGCTCCCACAGAAAAACCGTTTCCAACGAACTTAGAAACCGTCACGTAAGAAATAGACGGAAGAATATTCCAGTGGTCAGTAGCGTTAAAAAATTCATTACCAAAAGAACTTGGAATGTTACCAAGACGAGCATTTGTTCCAGCAGCTGGATAAACGTCAATGGCATTAAGACCAAAACCTATTTGCCACGGATTATTTTCGTCTTGCGCTTGAATGCTGTTGAATCCTACAAAAAGTAAGGCAACAACTAATAATTTGCTAAGATGTTTCATTTTATAATATTTAAGTTTAAGGGTTTATTAACTGCAAATGTAAGTTGTTAACTATTATTAACAAAATCAATTTTAAATTTTTTTTAACGCATTTCATAAGAATTATAACACGTTTAGACTATTTTCAACTTTTTTCCTACTTCAATGAAGGCGGTAATAGCTTTGTCTAAATGCTCTTTGGTATGCGCTGCAGAAATCTGAACCCTAATCCGTGCCTTATTTTTAGGCACTACTGGAAAAAAGAAGCCAATAACATAAATTCCTTTTTCTAATAAAAGGTCTGCCATTTGTTGCGATAATTTAGCATCATATAACATGACAGGAACTATCGCAGAATCACCTTCAACGATATCAAATCCCGCATTTTTCATCTCTTTTTTGAAATAAATCGTATTTTTTTCGAGCTGATCTCTTAAGGAAGTGTCATTTTTTAACATTTCAAACACCTTAATTGTGGCTCCAACGATGGCAGGAGCCAAGGAATTCGAAAATAAATAAGGTCGTGAGCGTTGTCGCAACATTTCAATTATTTCTTTTTTCCCTGTAGTATAGCCTCCCATAGCTCCGCCAAGCGCCTTGCCTAAAGTTCCGGTGATGATATCTATTCTTCCCATCACGCCCTTTTCTTCTAGCGTGCCTCGACCTGTTTCTCCTATAAAACCCGTTGCGTGGCATTCGTCTATCATGACTAGGGCATCATATTTATCTGCTAAATCGCATATTTTGTCTAAATGTGCTAGTACGCCATCCATAGAAAATACACCGTCGGCAACAATAATCTTGAACCTTGCCCCATCTTTATTGGCTTGTTGCAATTGTGTTTCTAAATCTGCCATATCGTTATTGGCATACCTATAACGCATGGCTTTGCATAACCGAACGCCATCTATAATGGAGGCATGGTTTAAGGCATCAGAAATAATGGCATCTTCGGCACCTAGTAAAGGTTCAAAAACGCCAGCGTTTGCATCAAAGGCTGCAGCATATAATATGGTATCTTCTGTGCCGTAGAAATCGGCTATTGTTTTTTCAAGGGTTTTGTGAATATCTTGAGTACCACAAATAAAACGAACGGACGACATGCCAAACCCATGACTGTCCAGCGCATCTTTCGCAGCTTTTACCACTTCTGGGTGTGAAGAAAGGCCTAAATAATTATTCGCACAAAAATTGATCACTTCTTGTCCTGTACTAATTTTGATGACCGCATCTTGGGCTGTTGTAATAATGCGTTCTTTTTTGAATAAGCCCGCTTCTTTAATTGTTTCTAATTCTTCTGATAAATACTCTTTTATTTTTCCGTACATAATTATATAAATTCTGGGGTGATGTCATCGCCTATATATACAATGATTTTATTTTTTATTTTAAAATCCATAGCTTCAAGTGATAAAGCATAAGAATCAATCTGATCCTTATAGGAAATATTTCTTTTTCCGGTTTTATAATCGATAATAGTTGCTTTTTTTCCTTCAAAAACAAGCCTATCTGGTCGCAAAATTATACCATTTTTATCAATTATGTCTTTTTCATTTTTGATAATTTTATCAGCAGTATAAAATTCCTCTAGTTGAGGATGTTGAATTATAGAAAGGATTTTCTGTTCTAGGCTTTTTGCTTCTTTTGGGTCTAATTCTCCTTTTTGAATTAATTTTTCAAAACAAGGCTTTACATCATCCAAAGTATGTATTAAACTCAAAATAGTATGAACGGTATTTCCTTTTGATAGCGCTGCTGCTGTATTGGTGTCCCAAAGCATCCCCGATTTCGCTAGTATTTTAAAACTCGACCTTTCTTTATAAGAATATTGAAACGGAATGTTGCGCTGTTCGGCGTTTTTTTTAGATGAAGCAGTATCGGCAGCTGGCAATACTCCAAAGTTATAGGTGTGTTGGTCCTCATTCCAAAGACCTTTCTCAATTAGGTATTGAATAAATAATCCTGAATAATAATCGGTATTCGGTGCTTTGGTTTTACTGTCTAATTTTTTCTCAGAAATTATATACAAACTTTTTACGGCTCTTGTTAAGGCAACATAAAGCACATTAAAAGCATCGAGTTCTAACTGGTGCTGTTCCTTATCGTAAATGCTTTCTGCAAAATCGTTATAATGAACAACCTCTTTGTTTTTATTAATTAAAAGCTCCCTAAAACCATTAAAATCTTCTTCCGGAACTGGCAACCACATTTTTGGTTTTATAACCTTATATATATGTGAATTCGCAAACGGAAAAATAACAACTGGAAATTCTAACCCTTTTGATTTGTGAATCGTCATAATTTGTACGGCATTCATACCCATTGGTGCGCTAATGCTTAAACTGTCTTTTTTCTTTTCCCAATAATCTAGAAACAAAGCAGCACTGCTTCCTTTTTTATATTCGATGTCTAAAACTTCATCTAATAAATAGGTAATATAGGCATCAGCATCATCCGCTAAAGTAAAGGCTTTAATGGCTTGTTCAAAACCATCAAAAACCGATGAAGTTCTAAGTTTTTCAATACTAAAATTAAATTCAGTTAAAAGATGTTTGTCTAGGTATTTTAAGTGCTTGTCAATATAGGAGTGTACCTCAGCTGTATCTTTTTTCAGAAAATAAAGAATGTGGTATGATGCTTCTAAATCATCGGGGTTTATGGTATAATTTATGAGGTGGATTAAGAAATTTACCTTTTCCGAATTTTTCAATAATAAAGTTTCCGATGATATAATAGGAATGTCATTTTTGCTTAAAAAATCAGCCAATAAAACACCATTTTTTTTATCTCGTACAAGAATGCAAATATCGCTTAAGGGATATTCTTTTGCTAAAAGCGAATTAATGGTACTTAAAACTTCATTGCAATAGTTTTTATTGTTACTTTTTTCGTCGTTTTCTTTAATAAAAGATATTTGGACTAAGCCGCCTTTTTTTTGATTGTATTCTTGTTGATTTCCGTCCTTAAATAAAGTGCTATAAATGGGGTTATTTAAATTGGTGCTTGTTGAAGTGAAAAAGTCATTGTTAAATTGTATTACTTCTTGATAACTGCGGTAATTAGCAGGTAAATTTTCTATTTTTGGGTCAGCAACAAAAGGGTTTTCTTCTCCTGTAACCAAGTCTAAAAACTGCTCTGCTTTGCCGCCCCGCCATCGATAAATGGCTTGCTTAGCATCGCCTACCAATAATAAAGACCCTAAATTTCCTTTTTCATCGGTGCTTTCTAGTGCATTGCCAATAAGTGGAATTAAATTTGTCCATTGCAATTCTGAAGTGTCTTGAAATTCATCGACAAAATAATGCTTGTATTTTTCGCCTAAACGTTCATAAATAAAAGGAACTGGTTGGTCTTTTATTTCTTTTGAAATAATGGCATTAAAAGTGGATAGCGGAATTTCATCACGCTCTAATTCTAAATTTTTAACTTCTTTTTGTACGGCATTGATCACTGTAAGGGGCACAATATTTTTATAGGCATTTTTAAGCATCGCTCTTTGGTAGAGATACTGTTTTATAAATTGATAATTTTTTAAAATTTCTTTGCTAAAATATTCGGTTGGGGTGGGCACTTTAGCTAAAACAATTTTATTTTCGAGTAGATTTTCTTCTAGTTTATTTGCGTAAACAATGCCTGGATTAAACTCTTTATCTCTGATTTTTTTAAAATGATTTGGCAAGGTTTGGCGCGGGAAATCTTGGTCTTGGTAACCCGACGAATATATAAATTCTAGTGTTTTTTTTGCCGTATCAATTGCGGCAGCTTCTATGTCTTTTATTTTCTTTCTCAGGTGCTTTTTAAAAGCATCAAAATCCGCAATATTTTTATCTAGAAAAGCGGTTAAATGTTGCTCATGTTTTTCCTGAAATAGTAGCTCCTTTGCCATTTCAAAAATGTCTAAAGAAATATCCCAGCTTTTATCATCGTCAGCTTTTTCCAAAGCAAAATCAATCAATACTTTTGTTATTTCAGCATCAGCACCTGCTTTATTGACCAGTCTTGCCACGGCTTCATTGAGCAATAGCGATGTGTCTAGAATAACTTCAAAATTTTGAGGAAGTTTTAAGTCTTTCGCAAAAGTGCGTATAAGTCGGTATGTAAATTTATCAATAGTAGAAACATCAAAAAAAGCATAGTTATGTAATATTTCTTTGAGTGTTTTTTTAGCTCTTTTTTGTAAAATATCGGCGGATAGATTCAACTCTTCTGAAATGGCATTGAACATGGGTTTAGCCTGGTCGTTTAAAGGAATTTTGCCAAATTCCGCTAGGCTACCTAATATGCGTTCTTTCATTTCGTTTACCGCTTTATTGGTAAAGGTAATGGCTAAAATTTCTCTATAATTTGCCGATGAGGAATTGGCGAGAATAATTTTTAAATACGCTTTGGTAAGGGTATAAGTTTTACCTGAACCAGCGGAGGCACTATAGATATGGTATGATGAGGTTTGCAAGCTGATATATAAATTTTAAACTAGGTTAATCAATGCACTGTATTGTATTTGTTTTTCTCCCAAATTAGTTGAAGCCATAAAGCAGTTTTCAGTAGCAGTAGGCAGGCTAATAAACTACTGGGGCATACTGACGGCTGTCAATAGATACTTTTGAATGACTTCATGGTAATTATTTTGCGAAACAGATGGTATTTTAGGTTTTTAGTTTGTTCTTGTGCAAATTACGGAATCTTAGCTCAATTATAATCTAAAAACTGGATTCTAAAGTTCTTAACAAATAATTAATGCAATTCATTTTTGAAAGTCTTAACTTTGTATAACAACGATTTATTAATTAAAAACTATAATTATGGCATTTGAATTACCAAAGCTACCCTACGCATACGATGCACTTGAACCAAATATTGATGCTCGGACTATGGAGATACACCACACGAAACATCATAACGGTTATACCACCAACTTAAACAATGCTATTGCTGGTACTGATTTAGACAAAAAATCTATCGAGGATATTTTGAAAAATTTAGACATGAGCAATGCAGCAGTTCGCAATAATGGAGGTGGTTTTTACAATCATTCTTTATTTTGGGAGGTAATGTCCGCGGACGGTGGTGGAAAACCTTCGGGAGAATTAGCAGCTGCAATTGATGCTGCTTTCGGTTCTTTTGACGCATTTAAAGAAGCATTCTCCAAATCAGCAGGAACTAGATTTGGTTCAGGTTGGGCATGGTTATGTGTTCATAAAGGAGGGAAATTAGAAATTTGTTCTACCCCTAATCAAGATAACCCATTAATGCCTGAAGTAGGCTGCACAGGTTTTCCAATTTTAGGATTGGATGTTTGGGAACACGCGTATTATTTAAACTATCAAAACAGAAGACCAGATTATGTTACTGCATTTTTTAATGTAATTAACTGGAATAAAGTTTCTGAATTATATGCAGCGAATAAATAGAAGCGCAATTTCATAGGAGATTTAAGATAAAAAAAGTCCGTTTGGGTAACCAAACGGATTTTTGCTTTTTGTACCAATAGAAAAGGGTAGAGAAATCTCTACCCTTTTCATCCCAAATCTTACCATAAACTTAACCTACTTATGCTATGGCGAGGCTAAAATACTGGTATTTAGAGAAATATCAAAAGAAACCATAATTTTTTTGTGTTTTATCGACAAATATTTTATCCTATTTAAAGATAAAAGGTCATTTTTAACGATAAAGTGCTGATTATCAGAAATGAAAAAGGCAGAGATGAACTCTGCCTTTTTCCCCCAAATCTTACCATGAACTTAACCTACTTATGCTATGGTCATTCAAAAGTAGGGCTTCAAATGATTAATTCAATAATCTTTTAGATGAACGCCTTTATAATAAGTTGAAATGCGTGTTTGTACTCTTGAATGTAAAAATGTATAGTTGCGTGAGTATATATGTAGATGATCTGTAGAAAACAAAAAGGCGGAGCATTGCTCCGCCTTTTTCCCCAAATCTTACCATGAACTTAACCTACTTATGCTATGGTTCTTCAAAGATATATATTGTTGTGCAAGGTGTAGTATGTTTTAGATGAACACTCATTATTTAAAGCCAAGTGGTAGCATACGGCTTAAAAAATCTGAATTTTTAAGAAAAAAATTGGTAGTAAATATAATTGAAGTTGATTCAGAGTTGTTCGTTTGGAGAACTCGGGACACATCGACATCGTTCATTGACTTTACTATTTGTAATTATTGTAATATAATGGGTTTTTTCTCTTTCTGTTTCAATTTAAAAAAAACTATGGTCAATGCTATGCTTTGTTTTTTAATATCATACAAAATAAAAAATCCATCATTTTCTTTGAAATCAATTTCAAACAATAATTATTATTATAAAATATTAGAGTAAAGATTCCGCTAAAAAGCTGGATTAGTTGAACTAGCTATTTCAAATTCTTTGCATCGCTAGTTTTTTAAATAGAATTTTACCAATAAAAAAGACGGAGATAAACTCCGCCTTTTTCCCCAAATCTTACCATTAACTTAACCTACTTATGCTATGGCAAGGCTAAATTTAGGCTCGTTCTCGTTGAAATGACTATAAACACGACGAATGACAATTATTATCGACGAAATACACTTAAAAAAGCATTTCGTCGAAATAAAGTTTTAGTACGCTCTTTCGTTTTTTCCTTCGTAAAAATTAATAAATGCTCTGTTTACTACCCTATTACCACCTGGTGTCGGGTAATCACCTGTAAAATACCAATCACCTAAGTTTTGTGGACAAGCTTGGTGTAGGTTTTTTATAGTTTGATAAATAATTTGAACTTCGGCCTTAATTTCAGGTGGACTCAGTAATTCTGCTATTTTTGTCGATATTTCATCCGATGTAAAAGGAGCGTAAAATTCTCTTACATAGTTAATAACATCAGTATCTTTTGAGGAAACTTGTAACAAACATTTTTGGTAAATTTCATCTATAATTTTTGTTGTTCCCCTGTCTTTATGAAGTTCTAAGGCAGCTTTAAACGCGATAAAGTCTTCCAATTTAGCCATATCAATACCATAACAATCGGGATACCTAATTTGTGGTGCAGAAGATACCACGACTATTTTTTTTGGATGTAGCCTATCTAATATTTTAAGAATACTCTTTTTAAGGGTAGTGCCTCTTACGATACTATCGTCTATAATCACTAAATTATCACCAGGTTTTACCGAGCCATAAGAAATATCATAAACATGAGCCACCAAATCATCGCGGCCACTATCTTGAGATATAAATGTTCTTAGTTTTGCGTCTTTTATCGCTACTTTTTCTATTCTAGGGCGTATGTCTAAAATGGCATGCAGTTGTTCTTTGGTGATATTATAGCCTAAGGAAAGAATTTGTTCTTCTTTCTTTTTGTTCATATAATTTTGAGCCTCTTTTACCATGCCAAAAAAGGAAACTTCAGCAGTATTAGGGATATATGAAAAAACGGTATTTTTTATGTCTTCATCAATTGCTTTCAAGATTTTAGGAAAAATAAGTCTTCCTAATTCTTTACGTTCTTGATAAATTTCTTTATCACTACCCCTTGAAAAATAAATTCGCTCAAAAGAACAAGCTTTACGTTCAGTAGGTTCAAGAATTTTTTTGATTTTAACATTGCCATTCTTTTTAATTAAAATAGCATGTCCTGGATCCAGTTCTTTTACATCTTCAAACTGAACATTAAAGACAGTTTGTATTGCTGGTCTTTCTGATGCAATAACGACTACTTCATCATCTTGATAATAATAAGCAGGTCTTATGCCCGCAGGATCGCGCAAAACAAAAGCATCGCCATGCCCTAATAAACCCGCCATAGCATAACCACCGTCCCAGTTTTTGGCAGCTCTTCTCAGTATTTTTGCAACATTCAAGCGATCGGCAATTAACGGAGAAGCCTCTTGTTTGTTAAAACCTTCTTTTTTAATCTCTTTGTAGAGTTTAGCCACTGCATCATCTAAAAAATGACCTATTTTTTCCATGACTGTAACCGTATCAGCCATTTCTTTAGGATGTTGCCCAATCTGAATTAAATTATCAAAAAGTACATCAACATTGGTCATGTTAAAATTGCCCGCAACAATAAGGTTACGGTGCATCCAGTTGTTCTGTCTTAAAAAAGGGTGTACACTTTCAATACTGTTTTTGCCAAAAGTACCATAACGCACATGTCCTAAAAGTAATTCTCCAATATAGGGCATGTTCTTTTTTTGCAAAGCCACATTATTCTCATATTCCGGATGTTCTTTAAAATTAGTATTTATGCGATCGTTAATTTGAGCAAAAATATCTTGGATGGGTTGCTGCGCAATAGAGCGTACTCTGCTCATGTAACGCTCGCCTGCTTTCATGTCTAATTTGATACTTGCAAAACCAGCACCATCTTGACCTCGATTATGCTGTTTTTCCATCATCAAGTACATTTTATTTACACCGTAAAAGGCAGTACCATATTTTTCTTGATAATATTCTAACGGCTTTAATAAGCGAATTAAAGATATTCCACATTCATGTTTAATTGCGTCACTCATTTTATTTGTAGAGATGTATTAAAAAAGCCCTGAAAAATCAGGGCATGCGTTATTCTAATTCTATATCGAACTGGCTCAATTCTTTAAACTGAAACAGTCTTTTGTTTATTTCTTCTTTATTAAGATTGACCATGCGTTCGGTGCCAAATTTCTCTACACAAAACGATGCTAAATTAGAACCTTGTATTACCGCATTTTTCATGTTCTCAAAAGAAATATTTTTCGTAGATGCCAAATAACCTGAAAAGCCTCCGGCAAAAGTATCACCAGCGCCTGTTGGGTCAAACACTTCTTCTAAAGGCAAAGCAGGTGCAAAAAACACTTTGTTTTTATGAAAAAGCAAAGCGCCGTGTTCTCCTTTTTTAATCACCACATACTTTGGTCCCATAGCTTCAATCTTGGCAGCGGCTTTTACAAGTGAATATTCCCCAGTTAACTGGCGAGCTTCTTCATCATTAATCGTAAGCACATCAATATGCTTTATTACACTTAATAATTCAGGCAAACTATGATCCATCCAAAAATTCATCGTATCTAAAACGATAAGCTTTGGTCGTTCTGTCATCTGATTAATTACACTTAGCTGAATATTTGGGTGTAAATTTCCCAACATCACAACATCAGCATCTTTAAAATTCTCAGGAACGATAGGGTTAAAATCGGCCAACACATTTAATTCTGTGGCAAGGGTATCTCTAACATTCAAATCATTATGATATTTGCCTTTCCAGAAAAATGTTTTACCGCCTTCAACAATTTCAATACCCGAAATATCAATATTTATATTTTCTAATAAATCTAAATATGCTTTTGGCATATCATCTCCCACAATAGAAACAATAGCCGATTGCACATTGAATTGCGAAGCTGCCAGGCCTATAAATGTAGCTGCTCCACCTAAAATTTTATCTGTTTTTCCGAAAGGTGTTTCAATCGCATCAAAAGCAACTGTTCCTACAATGAGTAGTTTATTCATGAGTATGGTTTGAAATAAGGTGCAAAGATACGGTTTTTGTTTAAAAGTTTAAAAGAGTAGAAGTTTAAAAGTTTGTGAAAATTGGAATTAAATTTAAAAAAAACTCCGCAAAATCGATAGCCGTTTGCGGAGTTTTTATAGAAACATTTTACAGAGCAGGTTATCTAAATTTAAAATTATTCATGTTCACTAAAAATAAAAAATACAGCAATTAGCATATCTTAATAAGATTAACAACATTATTGTTTGATAATT
>JBGSQM010000197.1:0-3755 GCA_041738035.1 Cellulophaga sp. | reverse complement strand
CAAGGGCAATAATATTGATGAATGGGTGTTCAACGGCTAATAATCTTAAAGCGGGGGTCATGCCGCCCATACCAAATTCTTGAATAGCACTAAAACCTTTTGGGGAAACAAAGTAAAGAATTAAGCCTACCAATAATTGTAAATGAGAAATGATTAAAGCAAACAGACTTATTCTGAAATCTTTTTCTAAAGTAAAATCTTTTTTACCTACCAGACCCATAACAGCATTTATGACTGCTAAAACTAATATAGCAAGTACAGCATAAGCTAAAAGAGAGTGAAGGTTATAAATAATTTCGTACATAATTTTGTTTTTAGTTTGTGGGTTTAAAAATAGTAAATTTTAGGCATAAAAAAACCCTGCATTAAGCAGGGCTTTAAAAAAATAACTATTTAAGAATTAGAAGCTATATCTAAGCCCTAATTGCATTTGCCATCTTGATGAATTTAAACCAGAATCATCAATAATATTTGTTGTTTCAGGAGCTCTAGAATTATAAGTATAATTAGGTGTAGTTCCATCAGGTTGAAAACTTGCAAAATTTAATAACTGAACTTGATTGAAGTTTGCAAAAGTTCTTACACCCCATTCTTTATTCATTAAATTGGTGAAATTGAATATATCCGCAGTAAACTCGATTCTATTTAAAGTTTTACCTGTCATAAAACGGAATTCTTGTGCAAATTTTAAATCAACAATGTGTATCCAATCAGTTCTACTTGCATTTCTTTCTGCAAACTGACCTCTTCTATCTCTTAAATAATCATCACTTTCGATAAAAGCATCTAAAGCAGCCCACTGCTCAGCAGGTGTTGGAGTATTTGGTACAATAGCACCACGACTTCTAAAAAAGTCTAACTGAGCTTCTGCTTCATTTCTTGGTATATATGCCAAGGCCGAAGAAAAAGCTCCTGTATCATTAATCAAGCCACTACCACCAACTACGTAACTGAACGGTTCTCCTACAGCCCCTTCATAAAACAAACCTAATCTAGTTCTAAGATTTTCAGTCCATTTTAGTTCAATAGTAGAATTTGCAATAATACGGTGACCAGGTGAAAAATCTGATCTTGATAAAACTGGTCTGTTAGATCCGTTTACTGTTTCTAAATTCTGCCATTGAGAACTGTTCTGAGATGATGTTGCATCAATCAAAACATCAGAATCACCATAAGAATATGTTGCAGAAGTTCTAATATCGACTTTAGGCGTAAAAATATCTTTAGTTAAAGTTCCACTTACATTATAGGAACTACCCTCACCTGTATTCGTAGCTAAAAATATTTCGTTATACGTACCATCTAATCTTAAGTTTCTGTAATTTGATCTAGAACCTGCGCCCGTTGTTGTGAACTGAGGTCCTGCTAAATTTAAATTTTCGTAAGCGATAGCAGTAATATTATCATTCCAAATAAAATCAGTAGAAAGTGTAAAACCACCTGGTAACTTTTGGTCAAAAGCGATATTTACTTTTAAAAGCTGTGGCAATTTAAAATCCTCCTCAAACAAATCAATATTACCACCTAAACCACCAGTACCTGCAACTGGATTTTCGAATTGTTGATTTACATTTGGATTAAATGCAGGAACCGCACCACCTGATAAATCTAAAAGACCAGCAGTTAAACCATTATTATTATATGCGCCACCTGGCCAAACAAGTGGTAACCTTGAAGTAAACACACCTATTCCACCACGAATTTGCGTGGTACGGTCTCCATTAACATCCCAGTTAAAGCCTACTCTTGGTGAAAAATGAATGTTCGCATTAATTCCTTGACCAACACGTGCACCTCTTAAATCTTTTCCATTAGCCTCTAATAAAGCAACTGTTCTTGTATTAAAATCATCGTTAGCTAAACCATCTGCCCAATAAGGAATATCAATACGAGCACCCATCGTAAATTTAAAGTTGTCGGTTACGTTAACAATATCTTGAACATATAATCCAAATTGAAAAATATCAAATTCAGCGGCTCCTTCAGAATTATCGCCTAAGCCTCCTAATAAAGAATAGCCACGACGAAATCTATTAGCTCTTTGACCTGTTAAAAAGTCATTTAAACTACTAAATCTATAGTATCCAAAATTACGACCAAAAAATACATTCTTCGCAGAGGAGAACTCATTGTTAGTACCAATAGTAATGGTATGTGGCCCTGAATATATTTCGAAGTTATCAGTGATTGTTAATACGCTTTGTTCTAATAAATTCGCTGTCGAGAAAGCTTCAGAACCAAAAAGTATCCTATCATTTGTAGCTCCAGCATTAATTTCCACAGCAGGGAAAGGGCTACCAACGATATTACGATCGTCGTTAACGGTAGTGTATCCGATAACAAGATTATTGGCCATGTTATTTCCGAACTTAGAGTTCAATTCTAAAGCCGTTGAGTTTGTAGTTGAAGTAAAATCTATAGCTCCATTAAGAAAGTTAATGGTACCTTGATTAGACCCAGGAGCATTAAATTGGGTTGCCTTAACATAACTATGCTTTAAAGAAAGTTTATGGTTTTCGTTAATATTCCAGTCAATCTTAGCAATTAATTTATCACTTACTAGGCTAGAGGTGTTATTGGTATAACCACCTGGATTATATCCAAAATCATTTACAAGAAAATCGGAGAGCTGCTGAAGATCTGCGGCTGTTGCTGCTCCTCTATAAGTACCAATTTCGAAAGGTTGCGGAGTTTCATTATCTTGTCTTTCGTAATTTACGAAGTAGAATAATTTATCTTCCACGATAGGGCCTCCAACACGAAGACCATAGGTTTGAGCCGAAAATTCATCTAACTTAGTTCTTTCATTGTCACCTGCAATACCCACTGGTGTTTTACCAACCATGTTTTGATTTCTGTAAAATCCATAAACAGAACCCTCTGTTGTATTTGTACCTGATTTTGTAATGGCATTAATACTTGCCCCTGCAAATCCAGATTGTCTTACATCAAATGGTGCAACGTTTATTTGGAAAGATTCAATAGCATCTAATGAAATTGGACTAACACCAGTTTGTCCTCCATTAGTTCCACTTCCTGCAAGACCAAAAACATCATTATTTACAGCACCATCTATATAAATTGCGTTGTAACGGTTGTTTTGACCTGCAACAGATATAATATTATCACCAGAAACTTTAGCCTGTGGTGTAAGTCTAGCAAAATCAGAAATGTCTCGAGAAATAGTTGGTAATGACGTTACTTGTCTTTGGCTTACATTCGTTTCTGCTCCTGTTTTTCCAGAATCAAAAACACCATTAGCCTGAGCAACGACTACAATTTCGTCAAGGGCATTTAAAGCTTCGCCTAACTTAGTACTAATTCTTTGAGTATCTCCTAATTGCAGAAATACTTGTTCATCTTTAAAATCGACATACCCAATGTATGAAATTGTAATTTGATAAGGACCACCAGTTCTCATGTTTGAGATTCTGTAGTAACCGTCAAAGTCGGTTGCAGCTCCGTAAGTAGTTCCTGACGGAGTGTGGATTGCTACCACGCTTGCACTTGGTAAAGGCTCTCCTGTTTCATCTGTTACTTGGCCTCCAATAGCTGCCGTAGTAACCCCTTGTGAAAATGCAACTGCCGTAAATAAAAACGTGACAATTGCGAAATACATTTTTTTCATTTTTCTTAGTGTTATTTTAGTTTTTATTTTGCTGCAAAAGTGAAACAATTATTGCACTTAAACATTAACAAAACGTTAAATTAGTTTTGCCAAAATTAACATAAATATAACCGCCAAAACGGTCAAA
>JBGSQM010000181.1:0-7236 GCA_041738035.1 Cellulophaga sp. | reverse complement strand
GTAGCATCGTAATAAATCATTAAACCTATAACAAATGAAGCACTTAATCCTATGGTTAAACCAATAACATTAATGAGAGAAAACACTTTATGCTTCATCAAATTCCGAAACGCTATTTTGAAATAATTTTTGAGCATGATTGTTTTTTTGATGGATAATTACTCTGTTCGCAACGAGTCCACAGGATTAGCTATTGCCGCCTTCATAGATTGGAAACTTACCGTAACGAGTGCAATGAAAATGGCAATAGCAGCAGACGATGCAAAAATCCACCAACTTAAATCTGTTCTATAAGCAAATTCCTGAAGCCACTTTTTCATAATATACCATCCTACGGGCACAGCTATTAGAAACGCTAATGCCACTAATATTATAAAATCTTTGTTTAACAATTTCAAAATCTGCAATATGCTTGCTCCCGTTACTTTTCGGATTCCGATTTCCTTTCGTCTCTGTAAACACATATAAGAGGTTAAACCGAACAAGCCTAAAGCAGCGATTAAAATTACCAGTCCTGTAAAGATTTGAAAGGCGATACCAAACTTGCGGTCTTCGGTATATTGTGCTTCAAATTTTTTATCTAAAAAAGTATAATTCAACGCACTGTTAGGAAAAATCGATTTATATATAGCTTCAATTTTATCCAAACTCGCTTGCATTCTGGCCAAAGAGCCCGATGAAGCGTTCAGTTTTACCAATACGTTATCACCAAATTGACGATCGAAAATCAAAAGTGGTAAGACCTCACTTTTTAGACCAAAATGATGATAATCTTCTATTACCCCTGTAATTGTCCAGGTTTCTCCCCAAAACTTTACTTGTTTATTGATAATATCTTCTGGGTTCGAGTACCCCATTTGCCGTGCAAATTTTTCATTGATCACTATGTTTTTTAACTTTTTCTCAAGGTTTTCCTTGTAAGCTTCTCCAGCAACAAATTTAATGTCAATAACATTGAAATAATTAGATTTTGCAGAGTAATTATAAAAAATTTGACGCTCGTCTACAGTGCCATTTGGATATTCTATACCTACCGATGAGGATAGATTATCGAAGCCATCACCTGGATACGTTGACGTCATCGCGACTTCATCAATAAATGATAAGTTTTTTAATTCATTTTCAAACACCTTCACTTTCTCAGTTAGAAGTGAGTCTGGTATCGATTCTAATACCTCACCCTTAAAAGCTAAAACCTGTGACAGGTCTGCACCGATGGGCTGTTCTTTTAAAAAGTTAATTTGCTTGGCAACAACGAGCGTTCCAATGATAAGGACTATGGTTGCAAAAAATTGAAGGGTAATTAGTCCTTTTCGAACATTAAGTTTATTTGAAGAGGTCTTAATTTTTCCTTTTAAAGCTTTTATAGGCGAAAAATTGCTTAAAATAAGTGCTGGATAAAAACCCGCTAAAAGACTACCTACGACCATTAATCCAGAAAATGACAATAAGGCTTCTATATTTGATATGCCCAATACCAAGGATTTGCCAACAAAACTATTAAACACTGGTAAGAATGCAACAACCAATATAATAGCGGTTATAAGTGCCAAAAAAAACAGGCATAAAGATTCTATAAGCGATTGTAGAATAAGTTGGGAACGTTGTGCGCCAGCCACCTTTCTGATGCCGACTTCGCGAGACCGTTCCAAAGATTTTACCGTAGATAAATTGATGTAATTAAGCCATGACAGTATTAAGATAATTATGGCAATAACGGTTAAAAAAGCAACACGACTACTGCTACCGTTTGCCTCGGCCTCATAAGGTTTATTGGAGTGTAAATGAATGTCGCTTAAACGTTCAATATTGTGTCGCTCGTCTGGGTCATTTTCAATATCGGTATTAGTGATTTTTGTTTGAAGCGCTTCAAAATTAGTATTCTCATTCACTTTTATGTACGTAAAGAAATTATTTTGACTCCAATTTAACTCTTGTTGCCCATTCAGGGCATCCCAATTTTGAATGGTTTCAAAAGACACCAAATAATTAAGCTTCATATGTGTGGTCTCTACTATGTCTGGCATGATACCCACAACTTCTAAAAGCGTATCTGAGCCATAAAAAATAGAAACTGTTTTTGATAGGGGATCTTCTTCACCAAATATCCGTTTCGCTAAACTTTGGGATAAAACAATAGTGTTGGGTCTATTAAAATCATTACTATCACCTTTTATTAAAGATGTATTAAATATGTTAAAATATGAGACATCTACAAGAGCACCATTTGGTTGTTCAATAACCTTATCTTTATGAACAAAAATTACTTTGTCTAATCTGTAGAGTCTTACATGGTCTACGATTTCAGGAAACTCTTTCTGGAGCGTAGGCCCTGTTAAATTGTAGGTTTGTGCATCGCCGTCTTCAAACTTGTCTCCTTTCATATAATCCATGTAAACACGGTACACGGTATTAGAACCTTCAAATATATCATAGCTCTTTTCATAGCTCACATAAAGGGAAATAATGATGAAGGAGGCAATCCCTAAAGCCAAGCCAAAAATATTGATAAAGGAATACAACTTATTTTTTAGTAGATACCTAAAGGCTATTTTGAAGTATAGTAGATTCATTGTTTTAATATTTATCGATTACTTTTTTTGAATTCGTTAATTGGCAACCGTCATTCTGTTCGTAGCGACTCCACAGGATTAGCTAGGGCCGCTTTGATAGCTTGAAAACTAACTGTCAACAAAGCGATTAAAACAGCTAAAATTCCGGCAACGGCAAACACCCACCAACGAATCTCCGTTCTATAAGCAAAATCGAGCAACCATTTATGCATTAACCAGTAGGCAAATGGTGCGGCCATTATAAATGCGATACACACTAATTTTAAAAAGTCTTTAGATAATAATTGTGTAATGCCTGTAACCGTTGCACCCAAAACCTTACGAACGCCAATTTCCTTTGTACGCTGTTCTGCTGTAAAGGCAGCGAGGCCAAAAAGGCCCAAACACGCTATGAATATCGCCAAGGCAGAGAATAAGGTTGCTGTGCTTGCAGTTTTTTCTTCGGAAGCATATAACTGGGCAACATACTTGTCAACAAATTGATAGTCGAAAGCTGTGTTAGGCAGATTGCCGTTGAAGTTTTTTTGTAATTGACCTAAAAATTGAGGAAGATTCTGTGTGTTGTAACGCACCAAAAGTGTACGAATACCTTCTGGCGCGTCTAAAGCCTTATAGTACATATAGCCGCCAATATCCTCTTTAAGTGAGTTGAAATTAAAATTTTCAACAACGCCCGTAATAATCGCTTTATCGCCAAGTTCCGTATGTATGATTTTACCAACGGCGTCCTTAGGAGTTTTATAATCTAAATAACTCAAAACCTTCTCATTGATTAACGTGTAGATTATGGAGTCACCCGTAGCAATGGTTTCGGGCAATTCAGAACCGGCAAGTAGTTTCAATTTTAAGGTGTTTACGATATTGCCTTCAGTACGGCAACTGGCAATTGGCAATCCAGTATTTTCTGTGGTTAACTTTCTTACGGCACGACCACTTTCATTTGCGCCGGGCATAGACTGTGTAGCCGAAATACTTTCAATTGTTGGCTCATTTTCTAAAGCATTCATCAAGTTTTGGATTTGTTGCTTGCTTTCGGCAGATTTAACCGAAATGGCGATAACTCCAGTAGGGTCGTAACCCAAATTTTTATTTTTCATGAACGACATTTGCTGAAGAATGATTGTAACGGCGATTATCAAAACAATGGAAGCGGCAAATTGAAAAACCACCAAACCTTTACGTACAAATTCTGAAGCCGAACCTTTTTTCTTCGATTTATTGACCAAAACCAATGGCGAAATACTGGACATCGAGAATGCTGGATAACTGCCCGCAATTACGGTAACTACGAACCAAATTGCAACGATTCCAAATAAAATTGGTGCCGTTAGTAAATCGGCATTATTCATGTCATTTCCTGTTATGCTTTTAAACAGCGGTAATGCCAGAAATGAAATACCAAATGCAATTACAATAGATATAAAAACCAGTATTCCTGTTTCCACATAAAACAGCGAAAACATTTGGCGGCGATTGGCACCAAAAACTTTGTTCATACCTATACTTTTGTCTCTTTTGCGAGAATTTGCAGTCGCAAGATTCATATAATTGATACACGCAATAAAAAGCACTAATAGCGATAGGAACAGGAGACTTTTAATTGTTGAAATAGTACCCAACTTCGTAGAATAACCTTCCCGAACATCTGCCGAATACAGGTGGATTTTTGTTAACGGCTGTAAAAAGAATTTGGTAAAATATTGCCCTTCTTTATCAACATATTTATCGATTAAAGCAGTCGCTTGCTTTTCAACAACTGCAATATTTGTATCTGGCTGAAGTTGCACATAGGTTTCATAACTGGCGTTGCTCCAATACACATTGGTGCCCATCCACGAATCCATAATATGATAGACCATCGCGCAATCCATAACACTGTTTTTTGCGAGGTCAACATAAATTCCAGAAACCTGTAAGGTATCGCGATTATTAACGGTAATCAATTTGCCCATGGCTTCTTGCCCTCCAAACAACCGTGATTTTGCCGATTGGGAAAGGACAATAGATTTTGGCTTTGAGAACGCATTTTTACTGTTCCCTGCGATAAATTTGAAGTCGAACATTTCAAAAATCGTGGAATCTGCCAGATAGAGATTGTTTTCGGTAAAGTTTTTATCGTCTATTTTTAATGAAGCCGTTGCACCAAAATCATCTTTTATTAACCGGGTCATTTTCTTTACCTGCGGAATATCCTCTGTCATTGCAATACCTACCGAATTTGGCATTGTTGCCCACGTTTCAAAGTCATATTCTTCCGAGGTTTCCATATTTACTCGATAGATATTTTTTGAATTTGAATACATTTTATCAAAGCTTAATTCTGTATTCACAAAGGAAAATAAAACGATACAAACACAAAGCCCAATCGCCAAACCAGCAATATTGAGAGCTGTAAAGAGCTTATTTGCGCGAATATTTCTCCAAGCTATTTTGAAATAATTTTTGAGCATGAAAGTTAGTTTTAAATTGTTATTATTTTTAAATATTGTATTTGCTCCCCTTTGGGGCTGGGGGCTTTATTCTGTCCTTAAACTTTTTACAGGGTTTGCAATGGCGGCTTTAACAGCTTGAAAGCTCACGGTTATAAGCGTGATGAGCAATGCGCCAAAGCAAGCAATGGCAATTATCTCCCAGCTTATTGAGGTTCGGTAATTGAATTTTTGTAACCATTGTCCCATGAGATAATAGGATATTGGCGTCGAAATCACTAGTGCGATGATAATGAGGGTGATGAAATCTTTTGAAAGCAGCAACCATAATTGACTGATAGATGCACCTAACACTTTACGAACTCCAATTTCTTTGGTGCGCTGTTCTGCTACAAATGATGCCAACCCAAAAAGCCCCAAACAACTGATAAATATCGCCAATATCGTAAAGACTCTCGATAAACTTGCGATTCGCTCTTCCGAGGCAAACTTTTTACCATATTCCGCATCGATAAACTGATAATCGAAAGGCGTATTGGGAAAATTCTTTTTAAAGACAACTTCAATGAGTGCTAAATTTTCACGGGTGCTTTTTTTAGGATTCAATCTTAAATTATAGAAACTTGCCATTTCGCCATTATCGAAAACATACATCGATTGTTTGACCGGACTGTAAGGCGATTGCATGATGATATCGTCAATAACACCGATGATTTTATAGGGCGGATTTTCATTTTCACCATCAGGATTAGAATCTCTCATGTATTTTCCTATCGGGTCTTTGATGCCCATATAGGCAACGGCTGTTTTATTTAATATGACGCCCAAAGAATCTGATGGAAAATCACGTGAAAAGCCACGACCTTCTATGATTTTGGCACCTAAAGTTTGCACAAATTCATAGGAAACACTTGTAAAAGCGATATCTTCCTGAAACCCGACGGGCTTTCCTTCCCAAGTGTAGCCACCTCTGTTCGACCATACTTCGGTTGTAGGACTGCTCGTGGTCGCCATCTCCAATACGCCTCCAGAACCTATAAATTGAGTTCGCATCACTTCAGCCTTTCCAGTAAATTCGTTGCTCATCACAGGAATTTGTATCAAGCCTTCCTTATTATAACCCACAGGGCGATTTTTACTGAACTGTATCTGATTCATCACGACCAAAGTTCCAATAATCAAGGCAATGGAAATCGTAAATTGTGTTACCACAAGCATTTTTCTCGGCAAGGATGCATAACGCCCAGCTTTAAATGTGCCTTTCAAAACCGTTACGGGATTAAAGGATGAGAGATATAAAGCAGGATAGCTACCTGCCAAAAACGACGTGAGAATTATAAAGAGAAGTGAAACCATCCAAAATTGAGGATTGCTCCATGGAAACAGGATGGCCTTGCTCGCTAAATTATTAAATCCATTCAAAAACAGAAGCACGATGCCAAGCGCAAATACAAAGGACAAAACGACAATCAGAAAGGACTCGCTCAAAAATTGAATAATGAGCTGTCCACGTTGCGACCCTATCGATTTTCTGATACCGACTTCGGTGGCTCTTTTTTCCGAACGAGCAGTGCTTAAATTCACGAAATTGATACATGCCAACAATAAGATGAACAAACCGATGATACCAAATAGCCAGACATTCTCAATACGACCTCCAGCTTGGATACCGTTTTCAAAATCGGCCCGTAAATACCAATCTTTCATTGGGAACAAGAATATTTGAGGATTGAATTGCGCTTCGAATGTCGCATTTTTTTTCTTTACATCGATGATTTTGGAGGTCACGGTCTCCATGGTGGTGTTTTCATTGATTTGCACGAACATTTGAAAGGAATTGTTTCCCCAATTATCCTTTTCTGATTCTAGCCAAGGCTGTGTAGTAATATAATAGTTCCATGGGATGATATAGTCCACATCGTTGAAAGAATTATTATCTGGAACATCCTTGTAAACAGCTGAAACAATCAAATTATCGGTATCATTGATTTTGATGATGTTCCCAACGGCAGCGTCATTTCCAAATAATTTTTTCGCCGACGTCTCGGAAACCATGATGGAATTATTTTCTTTCAAACCATTTTGAACACCTTCAATAATATCTAAATCAAACATTTCAGGGCCTTCTTCCTGCATCGCAATTCCAGTAATATAAATATTGGTCTCTCCAAATTTGAGATATCTTGGCTGTTCCCAAGACGTCATCACGATATGCTTAAAATTATCAGCATACT
>JBGSQM010000167.1:0-8817 GCA_041738035.1 Cellulophaga sp. | reverse complement strand
AAAGCTAATGTAGTATAAAATGTGATCTTGCGCTTTAAGTTCTTTAACTAAGGCCACCGCTATCTCCGACATAAGTTCATTTCTACCCTCTGTCTTTGATGGTTTTAACTCAAAGACTAAGCCTGTAGTTGTATTATTGGTCATTCCTGCAATGATATAGTCTTTTACGGTAGGCAACATTTCGCCATTCGCTAATTTATGTTTTGCCAGGTTGGCATAGGTATGTTCTTCAATAAATAAGCCGTTATAATCAGAGTCGTGGGTAACAATTAAAATGCTATCTAGGGTCATCCGTACATCAAACTCTGAACCTGTACAGCCTAATGCTATTGCGTGTTTTAATGCTGCAATAGAATTTTCGGGAAGGTTTTTAGCTTTCCAAGCGCCTCTATGGGCGACGACTGGATTATCGGCGAAAGTTATTTTTTTTTGCGCGTATGATGTGCATACGCTAAAACTTATAAAGAGTGATATTAAAAATAAATACCGCATATTTTCTAAATTGAAGGTAATAAAATTATTAATTACTGTATAAACAAACAAGCTATTTTATAATAACAGATCACGCATCATAGCGTGATTCGCTCACCTATTTTTTGATATATATTGACTTGCACGAAATTAAGTTAAAGCTGCAACAAATATCTAAGGGCAATAAAATTGCCCTTAGAAATAGATTAAAAAAACTCAACTAAATTTAAACTATATTCAATAACCATCATTTTGAGGATAATTTGGCCCTAAAAGATTCATTTCAGCTAAGGGTATAGGCCAATTTATCATGTGTGGTCTAATAGAATTTCTTGCATCGCTTCTGTAAGGCAAAGGTCTCGAAGGTGTATTGTTTGCTCCTCCTGCCGTCGAGTTTTCTGGGCTTAAATCGCCAGCCCATCCATAACCAGCATGGTCTCTTACATAATTATATAAATTTCCTGTTCTTTTTAACATATACCAACGACGCCCTTCAAAAGCAAGCTCTCTAGCTTGCTCATCTATAATAGATTGCATTGTAATACTTGTTATTGGAGCTGCTTTTGATCTGACTCTTACTCTGTTTAAATTTTCAATAGCAGCAACATCGTTTCCTAGCATTAAATTAGCTTCTGCAGCAAATAAATAAGTTTCTGCCAAACGGTACATAGGTATGTTTTTGAATTGATTATTCTCCGTTGGAATGCCATTATCTGGGAAATATTTTTTACATCCTGCATTTAAACGTATAAACCAAAAATTTCTATTTTGATTGGTAGTTCCGAACTCTCTCCAGTTTGGATGTACTATTTTAGTTCCCAGCGTTTGGTTAGCAGGTAAAGTAGCGGCATCATTATAAAGATAATCTTGTATGTAGTAGGTGCTTTTAATACGTTCGTCATCTGGATCTGCATTTAACAGATCTCTTAAATAATTATTCAAGGTTAACCATCCAAAACCTCGACCACCTTGTTCTATTGAATATTTTGAACCAGGAATTAATTCCGCGTAATTTGGCATTAAATTAAAATTAATTCTATTGGCGCTACCATTTATTTGGGCTTTAAACTGTAAAGCCCATAAAATTTCTGAACTATTTACTTCGCCTGCAAAAACCAATCTAGGAGAAGCAGCTAAAGCGTAATTTCCAGAACTAATAACTGCCTCTGACTGCAATTTTGCTTCTGCCCAGTTTTCTTGCCACAAAGCAACATCAGCTTTTACGTGCCTTGCCGTACCCTGGGTAATTCTTCCCGTTTGATTAGTTGTCCATTCTAAATTAGCAATAGCAAAGCTTAAATCGTCATTAATTAAGGCATAAATATCCGCTTCAGGTGTTTTATCTAAAATGATATCAGAAACATTCTCTGGCGTAGTAGGCTCGGTAGTAATATAAATATTATTAAATAATTTAAATAATGTAAATACGGAGTTTGCCCTAAAAAATTTTGCTTCGGCAATTACTTGTGATCTTCTTTCTTCATTCATTCCTTGGATGTTTTCAGCTGCTTGAATGATAGCATTAGCCCTATCAATAATTCTGTAATAAGTTCTCCAGTAACTGCTAAAAACCCCGCTATTTTCTGGAGTTGTCCCGTTACGCATTCTTCCATAATTGGAAATTTCGCCGCCACGAGGAATGGTAAGATCATCACGAGAATCTATAACTATAGCGTTAGAACCATTATTGGCGGAATTTTCCCAAAAGGCTCTTTGAAAACTATAAAGTGCTACAACTCCCGCTTCTAAACCATCGGGTGTATTAAAAATTAAATCTGCGGTAAACTGAGACGTTGGTTCTTCCTCTAGAAAACTATCACATGAGGTGATTACAACAAGGATTGAAAAAAGAGGTAAGACCCATTTAAAATTTATTTTTTTTAGTTTCATAATTTTATTGCTTTTAATAATTATAAAGTGATATTTAGGCCTAATGTAAGGGATCTTGTGTCTGGAAAATCACCTGCATTATTTTCAGGGCTATATGATTTGTAGTCTGTAATGGTAAACAAATTAGATCCAATAACGTAAAGCCTAGCTGCATTCATCTTCAATTTTTCTAATACTGGCCTTGATACATTGTAGGACAATGATAATGTTCTTAATCTTATGTAAGATGCATCTGTAAGACCAAGAGCACTTATGTTTGCAGGAGCTCCTCCAAAATCGGGTCTTGGTGCGGTATTTGACGGATTTTCGGGTGTCCAATAATCTCTTTTAATACCGTTCCTAACCGAAGTTAAGGTACCCCCTTGGTTAAAATCTGCTAAATAAGGATTATACCTCATTGCACCTTCAACAATATAAAAATCTGCTAACAATTCAAATCCTTTATACTGGAAATTAGAAGCTAAAGAAGCAAACCATTTTGGATCAAGGGCTGTTACCACATTATCATCGTCATTAATAACACCATCGTTATTAATGTCTTTTAATTTAATAGCTCCAGCAAATAAAGTAGTAGCGTTTTGGAATGGCGTAACTGTGCCGCCCAAGGTGCCTTGTGGAGAGGCCAAAGCTTCTTCATCTGTTTGGAAAATACCATCAAAAATAAATGATCTACGTACATTAATAGGTTGCCCTGCAAAGCGATTTCTACCCAAATCATCATTTGGCAAACCATCTACATCAACAATACCGGTTCTAACTATTTCATTTCTATTTCTTGTAAATATACCAGTAAGGCTCCATTTAAAAGCGTTATTTCTAATGATATCACCCGTCATTAATAGCTCAACACCACTATTTCTTGTTTCTCCACCATTGGTAATCGTAGAACTAAAACCAGAGTTGCCTCCTAATGAAATATCGGTTAACAAATCTGTTGTATTGGTATTATAATATTCAACGGTACCTCTAAGTCTATTATTAAATAAGCCATAATCAAGAGCAATATTGGTTGTAGTTGAAGTTTCCCATGTTAAATTTGGATTTGGTAGAACTCCACCAGGTAAGTTACCCGCAACAATGGCTCCACCAAATATATAAGGAAAATTATCTACAACGCCTAAAGTAGTAAAAGGATCTAAAGATTGGTTTCCAACAGAACCATAACTCATTCTTAATTTTAGTTCATTAAGGGATTCTACATTATTGAACATTGTCTCCTTATGTAACTGCCAGGCCACAGCAACTGCTGGAAAAAAACCCCATTTATTATTCTCTGCAAAAACCGAAGCACCATCGCGACGACCCGTTAAATTGACAAGGTACTTATCCATAAGGGTATATTGTACTCTGCCTAGAAAAGAAGAAATTCTGTATTGTTCTTCATTTCTCTGTGTGATAAAATCTAATGCACTAGATATGCCGTCATAGCCCAAAATATCATTCCCAAAACCAGTTGCTTCGGTAGAAGTTCTGGACGAATTTCTTTGGTTTATAGATTGTACAAAAAGAACATCTAATTTGTTATTATCATTAATTTCTGGACTATAGTTGAAAATGTTTTCAATTAAATATTCTTCTCGTAACGTATTAGAAACATTGGCTCTTCCGCTTGGAGTTACCCCTTGAGAGTGTATTCTGGAAATATATTGACCTTCATCAGTAAACTTTCTGCTCACCAAGGTATTCAGCTTATAAGAAAAGCTTTTTGTGAATTTATAGTTAGCCACAAGGTTTAGATTATACAAGTCTGTTTTAATATCGTTTTCGGATTCTCTAATATTCCACAATGGATTTATACTACTACTACTCGCATTTGCCCCTGCCAAATCTCTAACCAAATTACCCTCAACATCAAAAGGACCTGTAAATGGCGAAATGGTAATAAAATCTAAATTATTGGTTTCTCTTTCTTGAGCGGCAGTACTCACGTTTAAGTTTGCCTCTATACTGGCTCTATCATTAATTTTTTGATTAAGATTTACTCTAAAAGAACCTCTTTTAAACCCCGACGTTGGTATTAAACCTTTTTGATCAAAATAATTGACACTTGTAAAAATTTTAGTGTTTTCATTACCTCCACTCACACTTAAAGTGTGGCTATTAATTAAACCGCTACGCAGCACCTCATCTTCCCAATCTACAAAATTACCAGCAAGAAATGCAGGGAACTCTGTTGCTCCATTAAAATTCACCTCATCTGGACTGTAGGCCTGTATCCCGTTTACAACAGGATTGGTGGTTCTAACCGCTTCTCTTCTTAAAGCAATAAATTCATCCGCAGAATTTAATTCAAAGTTTCTAGTAAGTTGTTGAACCGTGGTAAAAGAATTTAAAGACACCCTAACTTTACCCTCCTTCCCTTTTTTAGTGGTGACTAAAATAACTCCATTAGATGCTCTTGCGCCATATATAGCTTGAGAAGATGCGTCTTTTAAAACCTCAATAGAGCTAATATCATCAGGGTTAATATCGTTAATATCTTCAATTGGAAAACCGTCAAGAACAATTAAGGGTGCGTTGCCGCCTCTAATAGAATTTCTACCTCTAATCAAAATATCTGACGCTCCACCAGGCCTTGCCGAACCTAAAGTAATTTGAACACCAGCCGCCTGACCTCTAATCATCTCGGCCACGTTAGTTGTTGGGATAGCGAGTGCATTATCCATATTTACCTGTGATACTGACCCTATTACGTCTTTCTTTGCGTACCATAACCTACAACCACAATTTCATCTAAGGAACTAGAATCTTCTTGTAATGCTATAATTATTTCGCCTCCTAAAGCCCTTACTTCTTGAGGAACATACCCAATATAAGATATTACCAAAATAGCATTAGAATTAGATACATTTAAATTGAATTTGCCATCAAAATCAGTTGATGTCCCGTTATTTGTGCCTTTTACCATTACTGACGCGCCCGGTAAGGGAACATTATCCGAAGCTGACACGACAGTACCAGAAACCTGTTGTGATGTTTGCGCATTGACCATACTTACGCTGAACACAAGTATTAGCATATACACAAAAATTAATTTTTGTTTGAATAATTTTAATTTCATGAATGTTAGTTTTTGTTAAAATTATGTTTTGAATTACAATATTAGAATCTTGAGTTTACTAAATTTTAGCTCTAATATTATGTTTTCGTAAATTTAAGCTCAATATATTATTAATATGATAAATTACACCTCGACAAAAAACGAACATAGGCACAGCTTTAAGAAAAAATTAACAAAATTGTCTGCTGAGAGGCTGTCTTTACTAGAAAATAGAAAATAAACGGCTAGATGTTAAATTTTTTAAGACATGTGATATTTTTCCCTATGTAGGGATTTTGTAGTGGTAAAAAAAGCCTTTGTAGTGGTTTTAAAATTTTAGTATGTAAGCAACTAAACTATCGTCATGTTCAAGATTCAAACGCTTTCTTAACCGGTAACGTTTTGTCTCTACACTTTTTATAGAGATGTTTAGTAAAGGTGCTATTTCTTTTGAAGATAGGTTTAAACGCAAGTAAGCGCAAAATCGTAAGTCATTAGGAGTAAGGTCTGGATGTGTTAGTTTTATCTTCTCTAAAAAATCTTTATCTGCATTATTAAATGCTTTTTCGAAGAACTGCCAATCTTTGGAATTATTTAAATTTTTATCAATTAGCTCCATGGCAGAATTATTTTCAGAAGGTTTTCTGGTCTTTTTTAATTCCTTTTTGATACTATTAAGCACCTCGTTCTTTTTGATAATACTCATGGTTGAAATAGCCAATTCTCTATTTTTACTTTCTATATCTTGATGTAGCCGTTCATTTTTTATTTTCATGATGGTTTGCTCATTTTCTAGCTGTTCATGCTTCAACTGCTTTCGATAATATCTTTTGTAAGCTTTATGAGTTATAAACCCAATAAAGCCAATTACCGTTATATAAAACAAAATGGCTAAATTGCTTAAATACCAAGGTCTGTAAATAGTGAAAATGTAGCTGACTGTATTCTTTGATAATTGATTACCTATTTTAGCCCTTACCTCAAAATGATAATCGCCAAATGAGAGATTTTCAAAACCTACCCTAGACTCATTGGTCCATTTACTCCATTTATCTGACAAGCCTTTGAGTTTGTACTGGTATTTTACATCGATAAATTTATCGAATTCAGGAACAGCATAACTAAAGCTAATGATATTTTGCTTGTAGTCAAATGCACCATTTTTTTGGGAGGTAATTTTTTGTGCATAGTCGTTAAAATCTTGTAGCGTAATGGCATTTAAATAAATATAGTGCTCCTTTGCGTATTGTATTTTAGAAAGATCAATAGTAATATAGCCATTGGCGGTTCCTAAAAGATACTTGTCTAGGTTGATTAAACTGATATTTTCATAGCCCAAAGGTCCTTTTCTTAAAAAAGCAGAAATAAAAATATTATTGATTTTAGGATCGTTAGTTACAGCATCTTTAGTAATAAACACTAAATTATCTTTGGTAAAAGCCCACAATTTTCCTGTCTTATCCACAATTAATTTACCTGACAAGTAATTATCTGCTGTAAAAAGCGTACTTAAAATACTATCTTTTTTGAAGGTATTACTTTTAGAATCGCTAAGGTAAATTCCTTTTTCTGAGGCATAGATAATAGCATCATCATAGCTAATTAAACCAGAATTTTTACCGATGGATAAATTATCCTGCATGGTAAGTGCAATAACTTTTTGATTCAAGGCATCTAATTTTAATTTAAATACGCCTTTATATTCGTGATTTACCCAAACATCATTAGTAGCATTCAATACAAAGTATCTTGCAGAATTTTTAAATCCATCAATTTTATTTCTTACCTCCCAAATGCCATTGTTTTTTTGTAAAACGTGTAAGCCATTATAATTTCCTTGTAACAAGAAATCATTGTTGTTGGGTATTTTTTTAATATCCCAAGCACCTAAAATAGCGCTTATTTGTAATGCTTTATCTTCAATTATCGTAAAAGTTCCTAAGTGATGCCCACAGAATAAAGTTTCATCGTTATAATTAAAAAGGTTCCAAACCTGACCTTCGGTACCTTTAATAAAGATAAAACTGTCGTTAGGGTTATTTAATTTTCTATAAAAAAGGCCTTGATTTGTGCCAATATATAGAAACTCTTTAAAAACTTCTGAGGCATATACTGTTCCCAAAACTCCCTGATAATCAAATAAGGTTTTAACGGCCGATTTTACATTAACACAATCAATTCCGTTATCTAGGCCAGTCCAAACATTTTGAGAATTATCCTCAAAAAGTGATAAAACCGTATTATTTCCGAGCCCGCTTTTTTGTGTAATTTGGTAATCTACCTTGCCTTGCTTGGTTATGTGCACCAAGCCGTTTGAAATGGTTCCCAACATAAAAGATCCATCTTTGAGTTGAATGCTTGCAAAAACACTAGTGGTCGCTAAAAGTTCGTCTGCTTCAATACTCCAATTTTTAAGTTGATTATTTTCAAATTTATAAAACCCCAAATTTCTAGTGACGAACATTAAGGCATTATCTCTTTCAAAAAGATTAATAATTCTTCCTTTTTCTACCACTTCTCCGCTTATAATTAATTTTGGTGATCCACCTTCAATGCCATATAAACCTTCATTGGCCACATGGAAATAAATTTTATTGTTTACCTTAAACAACTTGTAAATAATATCATTACCCTTAATAGTTTTTATTTTTTGCGTTTTTGTATTATATAAATAAATATGCTCATTAGTTTGGAAAAGTATCCACTCATCATAGTCTAAAATATTCCAGACCTGCTCATCCTCAGCCATTTTTTTGTCTAGTTTTGGCACTAAGGAAACATACTGTAAAACTCCAAATTCATCGGGCACCCAAAAACCAAACTCTGCGTAACATCCTGTATAAATTTTATCATTAATTACACTAACAGCTCTCATTACTGTGTTGTTCGGAGATGGAAAAAGTCGCCATTCCGCGCCATTAAATTCTAAAAGTCCTCGATTGTTAGCAACATACATAAAATTATTACTTGCCTGGGAGAGCATCCAATTTTGATTATCGCCGCCATAATCTTCGGTAGTATATTTTTGAATAGGAGGCAACTCTTGAGCAAAAGAGACCAAGCTAAAAAGCAGCAATAGAAAAAATTGAAGAAATTTCATTGTTTACTAATACTCCAGCAATTAAGTTGCCTAAATACCACTCGTAAATATAGTTTTTGAAAATGATTAAACAAAATAGTCGGGAGTGGTTAGTGAGTGAGTGAGTGAGTGAAAAATACAAAATTAGAAATACGAAAAAAAAGTAAACAGATTGCTTCGCTTCGCTCGCAATTACGACAATACTAACATCAAAAAAGCCGCTAAACAAGCTCCTAAAACAGGTCCTAAAACAGGAATAAAAGCGTAACTCCAATCACTTGAAGCTTTGTTTTTAATAGGTAATAAAGCGTGCATAATTCTGGGGCCTAAATCACGT
>JBGSQM010000155.1:0-6393 GCA_041738035.1 Cellulophaga sp. | reverse complement strand
TGTAGCATACACCAAAGTTCCTTTTTGGTCAATTTTGGTGGTTAGCCGAAGCTCCGGAATGACATAAGGAAACCCTCTGTCTTCGTCGAAATTCGCTTTATAACCTGCAGCAACTTTAAATTGAATGCCGGATTTGGGAAGCGTTTCATTATCAAAATTTTTGTATTCATAGGAAGCTTCGGCACCAAAGAAGTCTTGTCCTTCAAAAACTTTTGGATTTACGTTGGCTATTTCGATAAAACGGTCATCGGTTTTTTCGGCCTCTATATTTTCATAAGACACACCAAATTTCACGACACTTCCCTGATAACCTCTGAAAATCAAGGATGGTGCAAAATATAATTGTTGAAGACGCACACGATTAAAGTCCAAACTCAAATCCAGTTCATCTTCCGGATTAATGGTTTCATTACCAAATCCGAAGAAGTTATTGGTATAACTGGAACTTGAATAGCCAGCATTTATGCCTAAATTGACATCGTTAAATAAATTTGCGAATTCTCCATTGTATTCCAACTCAACACCTGATGTTTCAGTAATGTATATGGCACTCAAACTATGCTTGGCGGTAAATGGATTTCTTCGTAATGAGTTTTTAGTGTAATTAAAAATAGCTCCTATTTTTAATCCGTCATCGGGATTAGCAGCAATAATTGGCAAGATATTGTGTAAATCCCTTCGATTCTTTTTGAAGTAATAAGTATTCAAGTCATAGTTGTCGGATAGTGTTTTGGCAACAGGTGTTTCGAAGGTGTTAGGTTTTGACTTTTGGTCGAACACACGAAGGTTTCGCTTGTTTTTGATGCGGTATGTATCATTATTTTGACCTCCAATAAGTTTTATCTTGATGTACTTATTGCCTTCTCCAACAACTTCAAAAATGTCGTCATCATCAAGTCCATAAATCCATAATTCGTTGGTTACGGATTTATTATAATCGACATCCCAAAATTTCGTATCCATTTTTCCATCTTTCATTCGGTAACCTGAAACATTGGTAATGCCATTTGGTTTTCGTGTGATGATGAAATGGTCTTTTTTATCTGTTCCTGTTATAAGTACACAGGAACGTAGATATTCATACATATTAATAGCATTTTCTTCAACTTTTGAAACACGCTCTAATAGTGCTTTTTTAGTTCTTGCTACTTTCTTCTGGTCAACTTCTTTCGGAAATTTTTTAAACGCATTATCGATGACCTCTTCTGTGAGATTTTCTTTTATAAATTTTGCTTCTCGTAACCAATCCTCTTGGGTGTGATTAATCAATACTGCCAAGTCAACATCGTCTCCAGCATCATTAAACCATTTTGTATGATTATAAGTGCCATCATAACGCTGCATAAAACGCAATGGCGGACTTAAGGTAGTGATGGCTCCCAACATAAAACCATCAAAATCAGAAAACATTTGGTCTCTATCTCTTGGAATTGGTTCGTATAAATCCGAGCCATTCTCCTGTTCTTGTACTGCCCATTTCCATTGGTCTGCGTGACGGTCCCAGTCTCCAATAATATTATCGAAAAGCCGAGTACGTATGTACAAAGCTTCGTTGATGGCAATCTTATCTTTTCGACGTAGTTCTTCCAGCAAATCAAGCGTACTCTCTATCTTATCGGTACTTCCCAAACTTTCAACATTTCCAAGTCCATCTGAAAGGCGTTCTTCGATAAAATAAAGTTTGTCTCCGTAATCATCATTGTAATTCTCAAGTGCTTTTTGGTTTGGAATAAAGTAAAGTTCGGTATTGGCGTGATAGATATTCAGTGCATCAGAGAGGTCTCCCACTGTTAAAGAGGCATATGGATTTGCCGTAGTCCAATAATCTTGAAGTAGTTGTATGAAGTACGTGTCCTCAACATCAGGTTCGAGATAATTTGTTTTAAAAATAAAATATTGAATAAAACGCAAGGCGCTTTTCTTGGCAGAACGCAATGCGAACTCTTTACCGTTTTTGTCTTCCAAACGAAGTGAGTTTGTTTGATGACCTCCACCTTTTCGAATAACCGTTAGACCACCATATAAGGTATCCAAAAGTGCAGCTCTAACTTCAATTTCCTGCTCATAATCTTTTCTGAAATGTTCGCCCCAAAGCGCTTTATAAAATCCAGAGCGTTCTAATTCTTCAGGTTTATAAATGGATTTATTGACATAGGCAGGTGTATTGTATTCATCGTAGTTTGATTGGGTAGTTTCCTCATCCGGTTGAATAACTTCAGAAGAGAATATAGGTGCCACAAAATTATTGGAAACACCATAAAAGCTAACCCAAGTAGAACCATCTTTAAAAATCGTCATTTTAGAAAAACCAGCTTCATTGCCATGAAATTGACTCTTATTACCTCCTTTAGCATTACATATCTCTCCTCCAGCACCACTAATAATTACGGGTACTTTTTTATCTATAATGAATTGCAAATTCTGTTCGTGTCCAGAAACAAAAACAACATTTTCAGACAGCTGGGCAATGGTTAACAGACGCTCGCTGTATTCGTGATAATATTTATTATTTATACTTTGTGGGTTTATGCCAAAGGAATATGTATTCCCATATTTTCCATAGGATGCAATAGGATGGTAGGTCGCAATCAAAACTGTTTTTCCTTGACTCTTAACAATCTCGTGTTCTACTTCTACGTAAAAATCGTTTTTGTTTTTAATATCACAATGGTCATTGATATTAGGAATTTTATCCCAATCCATTAAAGCCCATTGCGAATCGATTAGCAACAAATCTACTTCCTCGTTTATTTCTATTTTTTCAATTGGGCATCCTTTTTCGGGTTGAAAAACTTCTTTGTTATTTAACACAGATTCTAAATAATCTTCCTGTGCTTTTAAGCTTTTTAAGCCACTTTCCCAATCTGAAAATCCTGGAATGAAATATACGTTGTTCGAGAAAGGTTTTAGTTTAGTGATGTAGCTATCCAGATTGGACTTACCAATATTTTTCTTTTCCGAAAACCCTTTTTCAGAAGCATTGTTGCCGAGTAGAAGTAAGGTTGCGTTTGAGCCTGCTTGTTCCATTTCCGAAGCTAAAGCATTTACTACTGGATTGTTTTGGTTGCTATCTTGATTTCCAAGATTACCTGTGGCATAAAAGATATGCGAAACTTCTTTTTCTGGAAGTGAATTTGTTTCTTGAGCATAAGAGACAAAAACAAAAAAGAGAGATACGAATGAATTAATTAATAGAGTTTTCATTTTTGGTTGGTTTTATAAGTTTTAATCAGAAGAATTTTTAAAATAATTAAGATTGAAAATAGGACAAATGACAAGTAGCACATAGGTGTTCCGTTATCAAGTTTTGGGCATTCACCCTGTCCGTTAAATTGCATAAATGAAGCTATTATTGCTATGATGAGCGCAAGTCCTGTAAACCCAAAATAGATGGTATTGTATTTTTTAAATAGATGTACAATTAGAGGAATCAGAAAGCATAACATCACAATCACGCAGGCTGGAATAATCCAAATTTTCGGGCAACCATTGCCTGTTTGAATTTCGTCCCAAACCAAGCCTGCTATACCATAAATCCCTATTAAAAGCAGAACAGTTATGATGCTATATATGATGTTTTTTGAGTTCATCTTTTAATTTTCCACTTGTATTGAATCTTTTAATTGCTGTTGTGCTCTTTCCGATTTAATGTCTATGATTGAGTTGATTTTAGGATTGTTTACCATATCCGTTTTTCCGTTAGTGTATTCGACTAATACAGATTTAATGTTGGTTTCTTTTCCCAAACCAAAATGAAGCAAGGCAGTTTGGTCACTTGCCAAACCTTCTCCAGAGACTAACCAATCTGTTAGTTTTTTGGTTGATGTGGTCACAGTCACTTTTGCGCCTTGAGCTTGGGCATTATCTTCCAACTTAATTTGGATAAAATTGTTGGTGCCACCTTTATTTATGTATGCTAGTGAAGGGCTGTCAATATTTACCCAAATTATATCTAAATAACCGTCTTGATTAAAATCACTTACTAAAGCTGTGATACCAAAATGTGCATTTACAACACCGCTTTCTTCTTCAGTAGGCGCAAATGTTCCGTCTTCCTTTTGAACTAAAAATCTGCTTTTTAATCTAAATATTTTGTTAGGTGCTAAATCCACATAGTTTTCGGCAACCATAAGGTCTTGAAGTCCGTCATTGTTCATATCGGCAAACGTGCAACCCCAAGAAAATTCGTAATCTGCAATTTTAGTTTCTTGTGCTGTATCTGTAAATTTAAAGTCACCATCATTTCTAAAGAGAATCCATTTTTCATTAAATAAAGAAGCATCTTTAATATCTCCTTTTGCCAAAGCTCTTGGTAAGGTGCTTCCTGTGTTTGAGAACATAAAATCTACCAAACCATCATTGTTGTAATCGCCAACAGCAATTCCCATTGGGTAGGCAAATTTTTTGGTCGTCGGGTTTGGCATCATTGTAAAAGTCAAATCGCCATTGTTTTTATAGGTGCGAACTTCGCCTGTATCGTGCGCCACAACCAAATCCAACCAAGAATCATTATCAATATCTACCAAAACACCTTGAAAAGTATTGTGCACATAATCCAGTCCAGCAGATTTTGTGATGCTTTTAAACGTATTATCGCCATTATTGAGCAATAGTTCGCTTGTAGAACCATAATTGGGGTCTTCAAAAATGGTTTGTCCTTCCATCAATTCTTTCTTTAAGTAGGTTCCCATAAAGATGTCTAAATCGCCATCATTGTCAATATCGCCAACCGTAATTCCTGCAGGAGTGGATTTTTCATTTATTGGTGTAACTAAAACGACTTCAGTAAATTTTCCGTTGGTATTGTAATAAACATGAAGTCCATCTTCGCGACCCAAAAGAATATCGGTAAAACCATTGTTGTCAAAATCGGCTGAAACAGCGCCTACTGTAGTTGTTGTGTTTCCCTTTTTAGGTAAATTGACTTCCGAAGAAATATCAACAAATCTATTATCTCTATATGCAAAAATGGCGTCTTCTTGATTCATTCCACCACCAAAAAACACTTCGTCAATAGTGTCATTATTGACATCTATTAATGCAGAAGGTGCAATAGGTAGTGATTTATCACCATTGTATTGATGCTTAAAATCGAGGTCCACTTTTGAGAATATTGGAACCTTGTTAGTGTCTATAGTAATATCATATTTTTCTGAAGTGGCATCGTTCCAGAAAAACCATAGCACCAAGATTAATAATGCTACAATTATTAATCCTAACCCGATAAACGTTTTCTTGAAAACGCTTAATAAATTTCTTGTGTTTTTACTGAACATTAGTGTTGATTTTTAGTTAGTTTGTTTAGTTGATATAATGACAAAGAGAATAGGATAAAGTGGGTAACGTTCATTAAGATTGGGAGCATATGTTTCCCAATAGAAGGCATTATTTTTCCTATTAGAACCAATAGAATAAGAATGACTATGGGACTAAAAATTGCCATCCATTTTTTATAGTAGGTGCCACCTTTTAAAATTGCAATTGTAAATACTACCGATAATGCAGCGATAACTATTCGTAATGCTTCTACAAGAATTTCCATATGATTGGTATAATGGTCCAGTAAATTTTGATATGGAATTGTATCCATTGACTCCTTTAAGTGAACAATGTTTCCTATTGAAGAACGAGATCCTATCCAAATGCCTCCAACGGCAAAAGCGATGAAACCAAAAGTTAAAACCATGCTCGCCAATGTTTCATTACCTGAACGAAGCATTCTGTAGATATGAATGTAACCTGCAAAATAAAATGGCAATCCTATAACAGATAGAAAATGACCTATTGTTAAATTTTGTAGTGAAACAAACTTGAAAAACTCATAGTTTCTTGCATGGTCTAATATTTGAGGTGAATAGTGCAGAAAGTACTCTCCTAATCCTACTGTAAGAGAAGCTATAAGCCCTAAATATCCTAATGTTCTGGTTATTTTCATGGATTTATTAATAGATTAGAATTCCATTCGTTATTTTTAGAGAAGATAGATCACACGAGACTTTCTATTTATTCTTCTGATTGAACAGACGCTACTAAACTCAAACCTGACATATCACAATTCAGTTTTAAAAATACCTCAAGAAATAGCATGAAATAATTACTCATTATGAGGATAAAAACCCTTTATTTTTCAAGAAGTTACTTTGCACTACAATAGCATTATAAGTACCTTAACCTACTATGGCTTAAGCTTAAAACTAGAAGTATGCCCATCATTAGTTCAACAAAGTTTACTGAAGATTCTGCAAGTCAAAATTTTTTATTCGCATAAGCAAATTTTGTTTTTGGCGTTCAGTTTCATGTTAATTAATAAAAATGGTTACTAATTTTGATGTTTTTTCAAATAGTTGTCAGGTTTTCATTCTATCCGAGTCCAATACATTAAACAGTAATACC
>JBGSQM010000112.1:0-21185 GCA_041738035.1 Cellulophaga sp. | reverse complement strand
CAAGCAGGTAGAGTAGATCCTTCTTTAAGCGGTAGATCTAGTCAAGCTGTAGAAAGCTATATGTCTAAAGCGCCTTCTAAAGAAATGATTTTCAACTCAGGTATGGCCGATAAAACCGTAACCTTTGGCTGTTGGGTTGGTGGAAGCGTAAAAGTTCCTAATTTGTAGCATGATTAAAAAACATATAAATAAAATAACTAGCATTGCTGTAACATTTGTTACGGCAATGCTTTTTTTTGCTTGTGCCGATGACTATAAAAGAGTAGGAGATGAAGTAAAAAAACAATTATACCCACAAGGAGTTGCAGAAAATTATAAATTGATTTACACCGAAACAGCCGATTTTTTATCAACGGAAGAAACCGCTGACACCAAAAAAGTAGCCATACTAACAGGAGAAATTAGTGAAGATTTCGAAAATTTAGCCTTCCCCTATAGAACTTTCCCAAAAGGAGTGAAAGTAGAATTTTTTGACAAAGAAGGGAATAAAAGCGTAATTTTGGCGGATTACGGAATTATTTATGCTGGAACAAATATTATAGATTTGCAAGGCAATGTAATTATTGAAATGCAAGATGGTAAAAAGTTAGAAACACCACAACTGTATTACGATCAGAATAACGAATGGATTTTTACACAAGAAAAATTTAAATATTCTGATGAAAAAGATGGCACGCTTATTCACGGAATGGGGATGGATTTTAACAGGGATTTCACGATTTTAAACGCCCATAAAACAGCCGATGGCTATAAAATTATTAAAGACGAAAATAATGACTAAATTTTTTAAATACACCGAATACATTTATCTAATTATCGGTTTTTTGTCGCTGAATGTTATTTATGCTAACTGGAATATTGACAAAGAAAGAGCTTATTTATTTATATTTTTTGCAGTAATCTCGTTTGGTATGTTTTTATTTAGACGAACATATAGAAAAAAATTCGATAAACGCCAACAAGATAATAAACAGTAGGCTTGGAAACAACAATAGTTATTTTTTGCTGCCTGCTACTATCGGCATTTTTTTCTGGAATGGAAATAGCTTTTATTTCTGCAAACAAAATCCATATTGAAATTGAAAAAAAGCAAGAAGGATTTCTAGCCAAAATACTGACTAGACTTACCAAAAAGCCTTCAAAGTTTATTGCCACCATGCTCATTGGGAACAACATAGCATTGGTGGTCTATGGTTTGTACATGGGCGATTTGCTTATGGAGTGGTTTGTAAGCTTTGGAACATCGGAAAATGTTATTGTAAATGCTTTCCTGACCGATTTTAGTTTGGTAACACAAACTATAATTTCTACCTTAATTATTTTACTTACCGCTGAGTTTTTACCAAAAGTATTGTTTCAAATTTATTCGAATACGATGTTAAAAATACTAGCATTACCAGCGTATATATTTTATATTCTTTTTTCTTTTGTATCAGATTTCGTCATAAAAATATCAAATGTTATTTTAAAAGTTTTTTTTAAAACCGATGGGGATGAAGTGCAACAGGCATTTAGTAAAATAGAACTTGGCGATTACATCAGTGAGCAAATGGAAGCCATTGACAGTGAAGATGATGTAGATTCTGAAATACAAATTTTTCAGAATGCCTTAGAGTTTTCCGCCGTTAAGGCGCGTGAAGTTATGGTGCCACGTACAGAAATTGAAGCTGTGGAACTCCACGAAACGCCAAAAAATCTAATCAAAAGGTTCTCTGATACAGGCTATTCTAAAATTCTTATTTATAAAGATACTATCGATAATATTATTGGTTATGTACATTCATACGAGCTTTTCAATAAACCTAAAACAATTAAAAGTGTCTTAATGCCCGTAGAGTTTGTGCCTGAAACTATGCTCATTGGCGATATATTGGGGCATCTTACTAAGAAAAGAAAAAGTATGGCCGTAGTTTTAGACGAATACGGCGGTACTTCGGGCATCATGACGGTAGAAGATATTGTGGAGGAACTTTTCGGAGAAATTGAGGACGAGCATGATACGACTGATTTAATCGAAGAAGAAATCAATGAAAAAAACTTCAAGTTTTCTGCCCGTTTAGAAGTCGATTATATTAACGAAAATTACCGACTAGAACTTCCTGAAAGCGATGAATACGGCACTTTGGGAGGCTTAATTGTTAATGAAACGGGAGAAATACCTGATCAAGATGCCCAAATTAAAATAAACAACTTCCTATTTACCATTCTCGAAGTATCAAGCACTAAAATAGATTTGGTAAGCCTTGAAATCTTAGATAAAGATTAACATTTTTAGCGTAAAAAGAAGATTTAAAAGTATCTTTTCACTTTTTTATAAGCTCCGGCCAAATAGCGATTTATAATTTTTGATAGCATATTACCGAGCATATATATTCTATGCCAATAGGAATCAATGATTTATAATTATATTTTTTTCTAAAAGAGACTTTTTACAACCAAAATATTATCAATTTTTTGTCTTTAGTATTTAAAAGAAAAATGGTAATTTCGTCCGCTGATATAAAATAGTAAATAAAATGGCAATTTTAGATAAAATAAGAAAGAGAACTACCATATTAATTTTAATCATTGGTTTAGCGCTTTTTGCATTTGTAATATCTGGTATCTTTAGTGCAGATGCTTTTTCAGGTGGTAAAGTTGGTTCAGCCATCGCTGAGGTTAATGGTACTGATATTTCTATAGATGAGTTTAGAGAAAAAGTAGAAATTGCTACCCGTAATTATGGGACTAATGCATCGGCTATGCAAGTAGTTAATAATGTGTATGACCAAGAAGTTAGAAATGCAATTTTAGAAGAGCAATTTAAGGCTTTAGGAATTACTGTTGAACAAGATCAAATTGTTGATTTTCTAAGAAACAACCCACAATTTTCTCAGATGCCACAGTTTTTAAATGAAAACGGGATGTTCGATGAAACTAAATTTATCAGCTACATCGCCGATTTAAAAGAAAATAATCCTGGGGCTTATCAAGCTTGGTTGCAGAATGAAAAAGACATTATTCGTGCTGCAAAAGAGCAAATTTATTTCAACTTAATTAGATCAGGAGTTGGTACTACTTTAAAAGAAGGAGAGTTGGATTATAAATTTGCCAACGATAAATTAGACCTTAAATACGTTCGTGTTCCTTATAGCTCTATTCCAGATAGTACAGTTGCTGTTACTAAGAGCGAAATTGAGGCTTATGTAAAAGAAAATAAAGAAGACTTTAAACAGGAAAGTAGCAGAGATATTCAGTTTGTTTATTTTGAAGAAAAAGCATCTGTAAAGGATGAAAATGATATAAATGAAAAAATTAATGCGCTCTTAAAAGATAGAGAATTATTTAATGATGTAAAAGATACCACTGAAGTTATTAATGGATTTAGAAGCACAACCGATATGGCGGTATTTTTAGACCTTAACTCTGACCAAAAGTTTGATACCATTTACAAACCTAAATCCAGTTTCCCAGCAAAATTTGCAGACACTATTGCTTCCTTGGCTATTGGCGAAATTTATGGTCCTTACCGCGAGGGGAATGCATTTAGAGTGACTAAAATGACAGGCAAAAAGGCGAATGGGAACGTGAAAGCAAGTCATATTTTAATAAAATTTAAAGGCGCTCAGGGTGCTGAAGAAACGATTACCAGAACAAAAGAAGAAGCAGAACAAAAAGCAAAAGAAATTTTAGTCGATGCCAAAAAATCGGGAGTGGACTTTGCTGAATTGGCAAAAGAAATTTCTGAAGGGCCATCTGCACCTAGAGGCGGTGATTTAGGGTTCTTTCAAGAAGGTGCTATGGTAGCTCCTTTTAACGATTTTGTTTTCGGTAACGCTACAGGCACTATTGGAATGGTAGAAACAGAATTCGGTTTTCACGTTATAAAAGTCGATGAAAAACAAGATTTATTCCAGGTAGCAAACCTAGTTAGAGAAATAGAAGCTACTGAAGAAACTACAGATTTACTTTTCCAAGATGCTACTAAATTTGAAATGCAGTCTATTGATGGTAAAAAACCATTCTCAGATTTAGCTGCTGAAAAAAATTATGTGGTTAGACCAGTAAATAAAATCAACCCGATGGATGAAAATTTACCCGGACTTTCAGCGCAACGTGGAATTGTGCAATGGGCATTTAATGACGATACTAAAAAGGGCGCTATCAAGCGTTTTGATTTGAGTGGTGGTTATGCTGTTGTGCAATTAGTGGCAAAATATGATAAAGGATTAATGACTGCTGAAGATGCTTCTGCCACTGTGTTACCAATTTTACGCAAAAAGAAAAAAGCAGCTCAAATATTGAGTACTAACAAAGGAAAATCAATGGACGATTTTGCATCAAGCAACAATGTTTCGCCTTCAACAGCATCTGCCTTAACAGTTAAATCACCAACCATTCCAGGTGCAGGTAATGAGCCAGCGGTAGTTGGTACTGCTTATGTTTTGCCTGAAGGAAAAACATCTGGTTTAATAGAGGGTAGTACAGGTATTTTTATGCTGACAGTGACCAAAAAAACCGAAGCTCCTAAATTAGATAATTACAGCACCTTTGCGAATACCATAAAAAGTACAAAGTCTAATACCGTATATTTTTCTTTATATGAGGCATTAAAATCAGCCTCAGAAATTGAAGATAATAGAGCTACTTTCTACTAAATACAAAAGTATTAAATATTAAAAAAGCTTCCATTTGGGGGCTTTTTTGGTTTTAAATTAATGTTGTTTCTGCGAGGTTTATGGCGTATTACAGAATAGGAGATTAGGGGCTCGTACTGAGCACCATTTCAGCATAAGTCAAAACCATATTATAAGTTTTGCTTTTAAAATAATCTGGAGTATTTTTTTCTCCAACCGCCATGATAAAATCGCCTCCCCATGCACCTAAACTTTTAATAGCCCCGTTAAAATCGGAAAAAAATTCTTTTTGAATAGGGGTTTGATTTAGAACCTTACCCACCAAACTTTCGTGTTCCAAAATAAGTTGTTTAAACAGGGCGACATCATTACACAAAATTATTTTGTTGGTAAGTGATGTTATTTTTGAAATGAAATTTTCGGAGTCAAAATCTGCTTTTCGATAGCTGTTAATACCATCTCGGCTGTTCTGTTTTTTATTTAAATGTATGAAATAAATATCATCAAAAAAATCTGGTTTGAATTCAATTTCCGTAACTACAGGCTTTCTGTCTGCAACCTGATACGTAATGGGTTTATGGTGCATCGCGCAGGCAATATCATAACCACTACCCGTAAATGCGTTCCAGAGCAAGTCAAAAGGGTTAACTGCGGCCCATTGCGCCACATTATTAATTAAAGTAGATGAAGAGCCCAATCCCCAATCTATGGGGAAATCTAAAAAGGTATTGGCATTATAGCCAATTTTATCGGCAAGAAAATTGAAATTTAATTTTTGTGCTTCTAACAGAATTTTTTGAAGTATTACGGCTACTTTTTTATCCGTTGTAGAAGATATTAATAAGGTTTCCAGGTCAAAAATAGCCTCAAACCAAATGTCATTTTTATGGTTAAAACTTTTCCAAACTATTTTTTGTATTGTATTTTCAGTAACTTCTAGGGATTGACCTTGTCTTGTAGGTAAAGCCAAAGCAAGAGCGCCATCAAGCACGCCGTATTCTCCTGTGATTAATAATTTTCCGTTGCTGTAAAATTTCTTAGTCATTTCTACTTCCTCAAATTTTCTAAAAGTGCTACCACAGCACTATGGCTGACGGTATTTTTTTTAAAGTGTTCAATTAATGTTTTCTTTTCAATTTCGGTAGCTTCAAACTGATTTAGAATATTCATCAAATGCATTTTCATATGTCCCTCTTGAATACCTGTGGTCACTAATGAACGAACCGCAGCAAAATTCTGAGCCAAACCAGCCACTGCTACTATTTTCATCAATTCTTTTGCGGAGGGTTTTTGTAGTATTTCTAAGGCTAATTTAACCAAAGGATGCAAAGAGGTTAAACCGCCGACAGTACCTAAAGCTAATGGTATTTCAATCCAAAATTTAAAAATTCCATTTTCGATGCTGGCGTGCGTTAAACTAGAATAGCGACCACCTTTTGCGGCGTACGCATGAACACCTGCTTCCACTGCTCTAAAATCGTTTCCTGTCGCAAGAACCACAGCATCAATACCATTCATAATGCCTTTGTTGTGTGTTACTGCACGGAAAGGTTCAACCTTGGCAATGGCAACTGCTCTGAGTATTTTTTCTGCAAAAACCTGAGGAGCAATATTTTTATCTTCATTTAAATCTTCAACAAGACAGCTCACTTCTGCTTTAACAATACAATTGGGTACGTAGTTACTTAAAATACTCATCACCACTTCTAAGGTGTTATGGTATTTTGTATTTAAAACACTAGCCTCAAACTCTCTTTTTAACGTTTTTGAAAATTGCTCTAAACACGAATTTATAAAATTGGCACCCATCGCATCTTGTGTTTCAAAAGTGCAATGCAGTTGGTAATAATTTTTTAAGTCTTGAGTTTTATTTCGTAGTTCAACATTCAATAGTCCACCACCTCTTTTTTCCATGTTTTTGGTAAATGATGCGGTATCATTTTTGAGAATTGGTTTAAGTTGATTAAAAAAAGTAGTTAATTTATCGAATTGTCCATCATACATAAAATGAACTTGCCCCACTTTTTCAGTATTTAGAACCTTTGCCTTAAACCCGCCTCGGCTCAACCAAAATTTAGCCGCTTTACTAGCAGCCGCAATCACAGAACTCTCCTCAATCACCATCGGGATGGCGTAGAGTTGATCATTAATTAAAAAATTGGGTGCTATGCCAAAAGGCAAATAATAGTTTGTAATTGTATTTTCAATAAATTCATCATGGAGTTGTTGAACTTTAAGATCGTCATTCCAATAGCGTTTTAGAAGTGCAGTCGTTGCTTCTGTGTTTTGGGTATAATGCTCAGCAATCCATTTTATTTTTTGGTCTTTGCTAAGCTTTGAGAATCCTTCTATGGGGGTAATCATATATCGTTTGGTTTCGAGTGTCAAAGATAGTAATTCCGAATTTGTGCTTAACCAGCAATCTTTATTAAAAGAGTTAATTAAAGACTATAATAGTCATTAATGTATTAAACCCAATACTCAATAACCAAAACCTAGAACCCTAATTAATCTAATCCTATAATTCCTTGTTTTTGTGTTTTAAAAGTTTATTTTTATCTGAAATTATTAAGAAAGACTATTGTTATAAGTCCCATTAGTAAAATCCATAGCAAACAAGCCAATAAATCGATTTTTTTTTAAATATAAACCCAATAAATTACATGAAAAATTTCATCTCTTTTTTTCTCTTAATCTTTGCCGTATCAGCAACTATCTGCGCCCAAAATAAATCAGTAGCCCTAGAAGACATATGGAATGGCACATTCAGAACCGAAGGCTTAGATGCCTTACGTTCTCTAAATAATGGCAAGCAATATATGGTTTTAAATTTTGATAGAAATTCTAAAACATCAAGTATTGATATTTACGATTATGAAGGTTTAAACAAAATAGGAACAGTAGTTAATTCTGATGATTTATCAACTATTCCCAATTTTTCATCTTACGCGTTCAGCGCAGACGAGACTAAGGTGTTATTGGTAACAGAGCGGGAAGCCATTTTTAGAAGATCCTCTTTGGCCATTTATTATGTCTATGATGTAGCATCAAAAACGACCTTAAAAATTTCTGATATCAAAATTCAAGAACCCACTTTTTCCCCTGACAACAGAAAAGTGGCTTATGTTTCTGAAAATAACATTTATATTTTTGATATTGCTACCCAAAATACAACTCAGGTTACTACAGATGGCATAAAAAATAAAATTATCAATGGGATAACAGATTGGGTTTATGAAGAAGAATTTGGCTTTGTAAGAGCTTTTGATTGGAATGCAGATGGCAGTAAAATTGCCTTTTTAAAATTCGATGAAACCAGTGTTCCAGAATTTTCTATGGATGTGTATGGGGCCAACCTATACCAAACACAAACTGTTTTTAAATATCCCAAAGCAGGAGAAGAAAATGCCCAAGTTTCTTTGCATATGCTCGATGTTGCCTCAGGGAAAATTAGCGATGTAGATGTAGGTAACGCCTATTATATTCCCCGTATTCAATGGATGAATAATAAAAATAGGTTGAGCGTACAAACGCTAAATAGACACCAAGATCACTTGAAAATGTATGCTGTAAATGCGATGAATAATGTTGTTTCTGTTTTATTAGAAGAGAAAGATGCGGCTTATGTGGACATTACTGATAATTTGACCTTTTTAGAAGACGATAGTTTTATTTGGACGAGCGAAAAAGACGGTTACAATCATATTTACTTGTATAATGAAAATGGTAAGCTCATGAACCAAATTACCAAAGGTAGTTGGGAAGTAACCAATTATTATGGCTATGATCAAAATGAGGATAAAGTTTATTACCAAGGCACAGAAAATGGTTCTATAAATCGAGATGTTTATAGTATTGGCACAAATGGTAAAAGTAAAAAGCGATTAACAAGCAAAGACGGTCAAAATAGGGCCGATTTTAGTGCAGATTTCACCTATTTCATCAATACATTTTCGAGTGCCACCACACCGCCAGAATATACCTTACACAAAGCTCTAACAGGCAAAAACATAAAAGATATAAAGGATAATAAAGCCTTATTGCAAAAATTAGACAACTACCAAATTAGCCCAAAAGAATTTTCAACTATCTCGGTAAATGGGAACGATTTGAATATGTGGATGATAAAACCAGCAAATTTCGATGCTACAAAAAAATACCCATTATTTATGTTTCAATACAGCGGTCCAGGTTCACAATCGGTTTCTAATACTTGGATGGGTTCTAATGATTATTGGTATCAGTTACTAGCATCAGAAGGCTATATTATTGCTTGTGTTGATGGTCGTGGCACAGGTTTAAAAGGGCGCGATTTTAAAAAAGTAACCCAAAAAGAATTAGGCAAGTTCGAGGTGGAAGACCAAATCAGCGCAGCAAAAAAACTAAGTGACTTACCCTATATCGATGCTGCAAGAACTGGTATATGGGGCTGGAGTTATGGCGGTTTTATGAGTACCAATGCTATTTTAAAAGGCAATGACACATTTGAAATGGCGATTGCAGTGGCACCAGTAACTTCATGGCGTTTTTATGACAGCATTTACACAGAACGTTACATGCAAACTCCACAAGAAAACCCAAGTGGATATGATGAAAATTCACCCTTTAATTATCCAGAAAAACTAAAAGGAAAGTATTTATTAGTACATGGGACTGGTGATGATAACGTACATGTTCAAAATACAATGCGCATGATAGAAGCCTTAGTGCAAGCCAACAAAGAGTTCGATTGGGCAATTTATCCTGATAAAAATCACGGAATTTCTGGCGGGAACACCAGATTGCATTTATACACCAAGATGACAAACTTTATTAAAGAGAACCTATAACAAAATCTATTAAGAGCTAACTAAAAATTATGGAAAATACTGCAAACCAAGCGCATCAAAAAGAACTATTAGGGCATCCAGTAGGTCTGTTCATATTATTTTTTACAGAAATGTGGGAGCGTTTTAGTTACTACGGAATGCGTGGTATTTTAGTCTTGTATATTGCTACGTCGGCTACAGCGATAGATCCTGGTTTGGGATGGAGCAATAAAGATGCTATATGGTTATACGGGTGGTACACAATGTTAGTATATGTGGCATCTATCCCGGGCGGTTGGATAGCTGATAAATATTTAGGTCAAAAGAAAACGGTAATGCTTGGTGGTTTATTGCTATGTTTAGGTCATGGAATTTTGGCAATACCACAAAGTTGGGCTTTTTTTACGGGCTTAGTTTTAATTATTTTAGGGGTTGGTGGCCTCAAACCAAATATTTCTACGATGGTTGGAGGTTTGTATAAGCCCGGAGATATACGGCGAGATAGTGGTTTTACTATTTTCTATATCGGTATAAATATTGGTGCTTTTATAGCAAGTATTACCGTGGGTCTGGTTGCCTATTATTACGGATGGCATTACGGCTTTGGTTTGGCAGGTATCGGAATGCTTTTGGGTCAAGCTGTTTTTGTTTGGGGTCAAAAATTCTTAAAAGGAGTTGGGGAATTCACAGGAGGCAGTGAGGCTTCGGAAGAAGAGCGTTTAGCGACTAAGCGACCCTTGAATAAAATTGAAAAGGACAGAGTTGTAGTTTTATTGATATCATTTTTAATTGTAATAGTATTCTGGGGAGCCTTTGAGCAAGCGGGTGGATTAATGAATCTTTATACCGATGCTAAGGTAGATAGAACAACAGGTGCTAGTTGGCTTGAGGAAATTCCTGCTGCTGTATTTCAATCTTTAAATGCAGGATATATTATTATTTTCGGAACTATAGTGGGTGGTTTCTGGATACGTTGGAAAAAGAAAGGAAAAGAGTCCTCTTCATTATTCAAAATGGCAATTGGCACTATTATTATGGGGCTTGGTTATGTATTTATGATGTTTGCTTCAAAAGAAGCAAGTGCTGAAACTTTTGGCAAAGCAGCTATGATTTGGATATTTTTAGCTTATTTATTCCACACAATTGGAGAATTATGTACGTCTCCAGTATCCTTATCATTCATTACAAAATTAGCGCCCTTAAAATATGCGTCTATTATGATGGGTGTCTATTTTGCAGCCACAGGTTTTGGTAATAAATTAGCTGGCTCTATTGGTGAAGCCTCTCAATTAGAAACTTTTAAAGGACAAGTGATAGCAAGTAAGCAAAATCTTTTGCCTTATATATCAAAAGATTCAATGGAAGTGAAGAATAGAGAAAATCAAGTTATTAGTATTTATGATTATCCAGTAAATCAAGATAAAAATTTCAGTATAAAAGCAAAGGTTTATCCAGAAAACGGAGAATTAGTTTTCAAGGAATATAAAACTGGTGAAGATTTGAATACTTTATTTGAGATGTCTAAAGGCGAAGATTCAAACAGCAAGCAACTCTTGGCTACCTTAGTTGACAATAGCGTTTCAGCGGCTAATGCTTATCATACCAAACTAGTATTCGAAAAAGATAAGGACAAGGCTCAAAATCTGGAAAATAAAGGTGATGGAAAATTTTATGGTGTATCTTTTGTGTTAGAAGAAGAACAAAGCGAGCAAGAATTCGCGACCTTTATGTGGTTAACTATTTTTACAGTGGCCTTTGGTTTATTGCTGATATTATTTCTTAAAAAATTAAAAAAATTAACTCACGGAGCAGAAGACGGGGAAAAGGAATTGGCTAGTTAATTAGGGCAATTTAAACTACTTTTCTACTCCCAAAGGTTCAATATGGGGCAATAAAAAATAATACGCTCCCTTTTCACCCGTATAGTGAAAAGGGAGTTTTCTTTTGGCACAAGTGGCTTGCCAACGTAGCACATCACTCTTGTAATTACTGCCATCAGCGATGATTATTTTGGGCTGTGTAGCTTCAATAAATCGGTCTAAATTTATTTTGGGTGATTGCGTGAGCAATACAAAATCGTATGTTTTTTCATTTGGAGGATAAATGGCTAGACTATCTACGATATATAAATTTTTTACTTTAAGTGTATAACTGTTGACTAGAGAGTCAGTATTAAAACGAATTATTTTTTCATTTATAGTATAGGTCGCTATTGCATAATCAAAGTTATCGGGCTGGTTGGTCCAAAGCTTTAATGATGCCCCTTGATGTTCTAAGATTCCTGTATTTTTAGTTTGATGTAAAACAATGAGATGCTTATCCTGAGTTGTTTTGTGCACTTGAAAAAAAGACCAAGCTTGTAGCAGTAAAACGCTTCCTAGAAAGAGCGCAAATTTTTTAAATGAAGGTTTGCTTAGGGCAAAAACTAGAGAAAATAGCAACAAATAAGCTAACACTAATTGCATCCCATCAAAAGAAATGGCTTTAAAAACAAACGATTCGTGTTTCGCTACCCAATAAATAACGAGGTTCATGAGTGCAATAATATCATTATAAAGGCTAGCGATAAAATCGGGTAAAATGCCTAAAACCGATAATAAAATAACCATTATACCTCCACCCAAAATGAGTCCCAAACAGGGAACAATGAGCAAATTAGAAATGAAAAATAAACTAGGAAACTGATGAAAATAGAATAGACTGATGGGTAAAACTCCCAATTGTGCGGCGATACTAACACTTAGCAATTGCCAAATTTTCCGAACAAGCACAGGTTTCGGATACCAAAAGCCTTGTAACTTAGGATAAATCCAAATAATAGCAAATACTGCTGCGTAACTCATTTGAAAGCCTACTTGAAAAATGTATTGAGGCTTAATAAGCAAAATAAAAAAGAGCGATAAGGCAAGAATATTGAACCTATTTGCGGGTCTATTTAAATACATAGCATAAGCTAAAAACGAAAACATTGTCACGGCTCGCACCACAGAGGCTGACAATCCTGCAATAAAAGCAAAAGCCCAAAGCAAAAGAACAAGGAAAGCCAACTTTATTTTATTGCCATGGGATAAGCGTTCAAGTGGTTGCAATAAAAATTGTAATAGGAGCAGCAAAATGCCCACATGTAATCCGGAAACAGCAAGAATATGCACGGCGCCAGCATCTTTATAATTGTCATAAGTTTCTTCTGAAATATCATTTCTTTGTCCTAATAATAAGGCCTGAACTATAGACAATTCTTCAGCACCGAAATTTTCTGTTTTTAAGGATGTAATGATGCTTTCTCTAAAGTTTGCAGCTAATCCAAAAATAGTTTTTGTAGGATGAGCTATTTTTATAAAGTCGTTTTCTTTAAGCTGAACTTGACCTAGAACGCCCAGGTCTGTTAAATATTTTTTATAATTAAATTGATGTGGATTTAGTGGTGCAAGAACAGCGACAATTTGATCAAAAATAATAAACTCATCATCAACATTGAGCCCCGTTGTACTACTTTCTTTTGCAATGGTCAAAAGTACTTTCCCAGTTGCAGTTTGATTCGCTACGTTTTGAACTTCGCAAATATATCGGGTAGAAAAATTGTTGGGTTTAAGAACTTCTGAGATTTTGAGCTTTATGGTTTGCGGACTATTGGTCGTGATCTTTGAATAATGTCGCGCATCATTTTGTGGATTGGCTATGGTGATGGCTAAAAGACCAACGCAAAAGGTGAGCAAGAAGGTAGTAATTCCAAAATATTCGGCATTTATTGTTTTATTTAAACGGAATAAAATACCAAGCAGTATGATAAAAAAAATGCTTGCTAAAAGTGGAAATAGTATTGAAATATTTGTATAATTCCCAACTAAAATCCCTACTACTAAAAAAAATGTCAATTTTATTGGCACAAATTTCAGGAGTTGCATAAACGCTTATTTTTATAAAATACGGGTAGCTTTTACAAAGGCAGAATTCCAATAGCCTTCTTTTAAAGAAGACACAATAACGCCTCTTGAGGTGCTAGAATGTATAAATTTTATCTCATCGCCATCAATAGCCACGACTAGACCAACGTGATTGATGTTTTTTGATCTACGGCTCGTTTTAAAGAACACTAAATCACCTTTCGAAACTTTTCTTAAGCGAATTTCTTTACCTTCTGACGCCATGCTATATGATGTTCTTGGCAAACTAATATCATGGTTGCTAAAAGCTACATACATAAGTCCAGAACAATCCATGCCTTTATTTGTAGTGCCTCCTAGTTTATAGCGAGTGCCAGAAAATTGTAAGGCAGAATTTATAATTTCGTCAGCTATAGCAATTTTGTATCTAGGGCTTTCAGAATTCGCAATAGCTTTTTCGGCAGGAGAAAGCGGATTATTGGTATTGTTATTGTTTTTCGCCGACACAGTAATTTTTCTTTCCGTACGGGTAGAGTAGGTAGTTTTTTTCTTGGCAATACCACAACTCGCAATTAAAAATGTAGCTAAAAGATAGATAAACTTGCGATTCATGGGTAATAATTTTAGCTGGGTTTACGTCAAAAGTAAAAAAATAAGTTGAATGATTTTTTTAGTGAAACTTTATTTTGACTTTTCGCCAAGCAATTTATTTAAAATAACTCGCTGAGCTAACCTCGCTTTTTTAGCAGGACCTCTAGATCGTACTTTATAATTTTCAATTCTCAGTTATCTTTTACAAGTCAAAATTTTATTATTTATTCGCTTTCAATTGATCATAAATAAACTCAGCTGTCTTTTTACTAGCACCTTCTCCGCCCAATTTCTCCTCTAATATTTCGTAGTTTTTTAATATTATGCTTCTTTTTTCAGGATTTAAAATATGGTTTAATTCGGTTTTTAAATTTTTAGTATTTAACTCCTCTTGAATTAATTCTTTGACCACTTCTTTATCCATAATCAAGTTTACGAGCGAAATATATTTTAAGGTAATAATTCGTTTTGCGATTTGGTAAGAAATCCAATTGCCTTTATAACAAACCACTTGAGGTACTTTGAACAAGGCAGTTTCTAAAGTAGCAGTGCCACTAGTAACTAAGGCAGCATGGGCAACTTGTAAAATACCGTAAGTTTTATTGGAGATTAAATTAACCCTAGAATTTTTTAAAAAAGGATTGTAAAAATCGAGGCCCAAACTTGGGGCACCAGCAATCACAAATTGGTAATCAGGAAAATCAGCCACTACCGAAAGCATTAGTGCTAGCATCTTAGAAACTTCTTGCTTTCGACTGCCAGGCAATAATGCGATGATGGGCTTTTCAAGGTCTAATTCATGTTCTTTTTTAAAGACAATTACATCAACCTTTGGTGTATTTTTAATAGCATCTAACAAAGGATGACCCACAAAATTAACTTTAAAATTGTGCTTTTTCTCGTAAAACTCTTTCTCAAAAGGTAAAGTAACGTACATGGCATCAATAGTATTTTTTATTTTTTCTATTCTGCCTTCTCGTGATGCCCAAATTTGAGGTGCAATATAGTAGCTTGTTTTAAAGCCTTCATTTTTGGCCCATTTAGCAATTCTTAGATTAAAGCCGGAGTAATCAATAAAAACCAAAATATCAGGATTAAACTGTTGAATATCTTGTTTGCAAAAAGAAATATTTTTAAAAATTTTATTAATATTCGTTAATACTTCTAAGAAGCCCATGAAGGCCAATTCTTTGTAATGTTTGGCCAAGATTCCGCCAGCGTTTTGCATTAAATCGCCACCCCAACAACGAATGTCAGCCTTATGATCAATATCTTTTAAAGCTTTTATAAGATTAGATCCGTGAAGATCCCCTGAGGCCTCTCCTGCTATTATGTAATATTTCATTTAATAAAGTTTAAGTACCTTAAAACACCTTATAATACATGATCAGCAATGCGGTTATAAGCGTGGCAATTAAAACCCCTTTGGCTCGTAAATCTCTTTTTATTTTTAAAAATCCAAAAAAAGCAATCAAGTTAAGTATGGCTCCTAGGGCAAGCAAACTGCCAACATGTCCTTCGGAAACTGCGGCATTGTAGGTGTCCTTAATGCTTAAATCAGAAAAAATAATGATGTAAATTAGTGTGCCTATGGTATTCGCAATAATACCTACCATAAATCCGGTAGCTATTTCTTTTTTAGTATTCATCTAGTTTAAATTCCAGTTATTTAAGGTTTGTATGGCGTGGTGCGCGGTTAAATCAAACTGCGTGGGGACCACTGAAATATAGCCTTTTGATAAGGCCCATTCATCGGTATCTTCGCCTTTGTCTAAGAGTTCAAATTCACCTGTAAGCCAGTAATAATCTTTGCCAGTCGGACTCTTTCTTTTATCAAACTTCTCTTTCCAATTGGCTCTAGCCTGACGGCAAATTTTAATACCTTTAAGTTCTTTTTTATCCAATTTAGGAATATTTACATTTAAGACAACACCGGCAGGGATGCCATTTTCTAGGGCTTCTCGAACTATTTTTTGAATTTCATTTTTGGCATGACTAAAATTTGCTTCCCAAGAATAATCACATAAACTAAAACCAATGGCAGGAATACCCTCAATACCCGCTTCTATGGCAGCGCTCATAGTACCAGAATAAATAACGTTGATGGACGAATTTGATCCGTGATTAATACCACTAACACATAAATCAGGTTTTCTATCTAATAATTCTTGTAAAGCCAATTTAACGCAATCTGCTGGAGTGCCACTACAACTATATTCTTCGGTGTTTTTGTCCTCTAAATCAATGATTACTTTTTTTGAATATAAGGTATTATCTATGGTAATTGCATGCCCCATTCCCGACTGTGGGCTATCTGGAGCCACCACAACCACATCCCCAATTTCTTTCATATAGCTGATCAAAGCTCTTAGTCCTGGTGCCGTTATACCATCATCATTGGTAACTAAAATTAAAGGTTTTTTCATTGTAGATAATTTATGAGGTAAAAATACGTTTTTCATTCATATTGGGTAAATAATCTCTTTAACAAAAAATTTGCTAAAACAGTAATAGACTGGCACGGTTTTTTCATTATCTTAGAGAACTCAATAAATATGACAATAATTTTTGTAATTATTGTCACATTATAATTGATTAAAAAAAAAGCAGATGAAAAACAAATTAGCCTACGCACTTTTGATGATGCTATTTGCAGTGGCCTCATGTAGTTTTACCAATAAAACTTTTGAAAACGATGATAAAGACAAGCTTTTGCTTGATTTGATTACTTACGTTTTAGAAAAAGGACATTATCAATCAAAAAATATTGATGATGATTTTTCAGTTCATGTTTTCGAAGATTTTATTGAAGGCTTAGACCCTACAAAGCGCTATTTCTTAGCTAGTGATATTAAGGAGTTTGAGCAATACAAATTTTCGATAGACGATCAAATCAAGAATACTGACATTACTTTTTTCAATGCTGTTTATGCTAAATTGATGAAGCGTATGGAAGATGCCAAAGCTATTTACAAAGAAGTCTTAGCTGAGCCATTCGATTATGATATTAAAGAAAGTATCGATATTGATTATGATAACCAATCCTTTGTAAATTCTAGAAAAGAATTGAAAGAGCGTTGGAGAACGCAACTTAAATACGCAACTTTAGGGAATTACGATTCAAAAATAACTGTGAATAATCCTGATATAGTTGAAAATAAATCAATTAAAAATGATTTGCTAGAAACCAGCTTTGAGGGCGTTGAGAAGACCAATGATAAAAATAAAAAGCCTCTAACTAAAAAAGAAGCGGAAAAAGAAGCCCGTGAAGACACCTCTAAAACTTTGGACGAATTTTTCGAATTTGTGGCTGAATTAGAACGTAAAGATTGGTTTGTACAATACTTAAATACAATCGTTGAAGAGTTTGATCCTCATACGCTGTATTTGGCGGCTGATGACAAAGAGAAATTTGATGCTAGAATGTCAGGTAAGTTTGAAGGAATTGGTGCAAGACTGCAAAAGCGTACGGAAGGTATTAAAATTGTTGAAATTATTTCTGGAGGTCCCGTTTGGAGAGACAAACAAATTGAAGTCGGCGACGAAATTATGAAAGTTGGTCAGGATGGTGAGCCTGCGATAAGTATTGTTGGGATGCGTTTAGATGATGCCATAAAATTGATAAAAGGTCCAAAAGGTACTGTAGTTGACTTAACCATGCGAAAAGTAGATGGTAGCATTGAGGTGATATCGCTGACCAGAGATGTGGTAGAATTAGAAGAAACTTTTGCAAAATCGGCCAATATTATTAAAGATGACCAAAAATTTGGAATTATTAATTTACCTCAATTCTATGTAAGTTTTGATGATTATGAAGGCGAGCGCAATGCAGCTTCTGATGTCGCAAAGGAAGTAGAACGCTTAAAAGGCGAGGGTGTACAAGGCTTGATATTAGATTTAAGAGATAACGGCGGCGGATCGTTAAAAACGGTAGTAGAAATGGCTGGTTTATTTATTAAAGACGGACCAATTGTTCAAGTTCGTTCAAAAGATGATCAAAGAGAAGTTCACGAAGATATCGATGAGCGCATTCAATGGGATGGTCCTTTGGTAATTCTAGTAAACGAGTTATCAGCATCCGCCTCAGAAATATTAGCAGCGGCTATGCAAGATTATAAAAGAGCTGTAGTCATTGGTAGCAAACAAACATTCGGTAAAGGCACAGTACAAAATGTGATTCCGCTAGACCGTATTGTGAGTAGCAATGATCATGGAGATTTAGGAGCAATAAAATTAACCACTCAAAAATTTTATAGAATTAATGGAGGCTCTACGCAGTTAGAAGGGGTGAAGTCCGATGTTATCGTGCCAGATCGTTATAGTTATATTGATATAGGAGAACGCGATCAGCAAAATCCTTTAGGTTGGGATAAAATCTCGCCAGCAACATTCAAACTTTGGGATGGGAATATTGATTATGAGGTTACAATTGCCAATAGTAGAAAGCGTATGGCTAATAGTGCTCAAATTAAATTGATTGAAGAGAATGCAAGATGGATAAAAACCCAACAAGATGAAAGTATAGTATCTTTGAATTATGCTGATTACAAAGCAGAAGAATCTGAGAATCGAGCAAAGTCTAAATACTTTAAAACACTATCAGACTATGATTCTAAATTGACCTTTGAGTCTTTAAAATATGAAGAAGGATTATTTGTTCAAGATTCTTTGCTAAGGGATAAGCGTGTTCGTTGGCATAAAGATTTAGCCAAAGACATTTATGTTGAAGAAGCGGTAAATGTATTACAAGACCTAAAAAAGAATTCGATTAAAAGCGGAAAATTAGCTAGTGTAAAAGGTTAGATAATTGAAAATTTTCAGCTTGAAAATAAAAAAAATCCTGTGATGTAAATCACAGGATTTTTTATTGAAAAGCAAAAATATATTGAATTGATTTTATTTGCAAGGTGAAGTGATTTAAACTTTTTGCGTTTTGGCGAAAATTATAGATTTTTTGTTCTTTTGAAAGCTTTTTTTACTTGCATAGCATCGCTACGGAAGCAAAAAAAGGTAAAAAAAGGGCAAAAAAGATAAATTTTTTAGCAAATGGAAAAAGTTTAACTCACTTCAATTATAAAATTTTAACTCTAAACTATTTTACCAATTAAATTTTTCACTAACAATCTAAGCATATAATAATCCAATCAAACAACTAAGAACTGCAAGAAAGCATAGAACACCCTACTTTATGCCTTGCCCATTCAGGGCGTTTTGCGAACCATTGATCACAGGATGCTTGTTCACTATACGGATTTTTTAAAAGCGTGTAAAGCTCATCAATTAGGGTATAATCTCCAGCATCTGCCTTATCAATCGCTAGTTGCGCCATATAATTTCGTAAAACATATTTCGGGTTTATGGCATTCATCTTTTTTTTACGAGCGGCATCAGAAAGCGATTCTTTTTGCAATCTTTTTAAATAGCTCGTAAACCAATTTTTCCATTTTAAAAATATGTCACCTTCTAAGTCTTCTATGGTATAAAAAGCAAAATCAATTTTAACAATAGCTGCATCAATGTCATCATCTTTCGTTATCGAACCTAAAAGTCTAAAAAAAATAGTCATATCAGTCTCCGTACTTTGTAGTGCAGTTTGCAATTGTTCCAGCAACAGCTCATCTTGTTTGTCTTGAGAAAATAGTCCCACTTTAGATTTCATCATTTTAAGAGATTGTATTGTAAAATCATTTTTATAATTTTCTAAAACTGTTTCTAGAGGTGCAGTTTCTTCTATTAATGGGTACAAGGCATTGGCCAGTTGGTATAAATTCCATAGGCCAATATTGCCTTGGTTTCCGTAGCGGTATCTTTTATGTTGGCGGTCGGTGGTGTTGGGTGTCCACCCAAGGTCATAGCCTTCTAACCATCCATAAGGGCCGTAATCTATGGTTAATCCTAAAATAGATAAGTTGTCTGTATTCATAACACCATGTACAAAACCAACGCGCTGCCAGTGAATAATCATATTCAAAGTGCGTTCAGCAACTTCTTTAAAAAATTGAGTGTAAGATGCCTTTTTGTTCTGTTCTAAATGCGAGTAAAAATATTTTATGGTGTAATTAACGAGTGTTTTCAGGGTTTCAACATCTTCTCTAGCACTAAAAATCTCAAAATTCCCAAAACGTAAAAATGAAGGTGCAACTCTTGTTACAATAGCTCCTTTTTCAAAAGCTTGGTTGCCATTATAAAGAACATCACGCAAAACTTGATCACCAGTAAGGGCTAATGACAGCGCTCTTGTTGTAGGCACTCCTAGATAAAACATGGCTTCACTGCACAAATATTCTCTGATAGAGGAGCGTAATACGGCAAGACCGTCTGCTGTTCTAGAATATGGGGTTTCTCCAGCTCCTTTTAATTGTAAAAACCATCTTTTGTCGTCATGGACAATTTCCCCTAAATTAATAGCCCTGCCATCGCCTAGTTGTCCCGCCCAATTTCCAAATTGGTGGCCTCCATAACACATGGCATAAGGCTTAGAATTTTCTACTATTTTATTCCCTGTAACGATTTTCAAAAATTCTTCTGAAGCGATAAAATCCTTAGTAAGGCCTAAGGTTTTCACCATTTTATCAGCAACATGTAGCAATACCGGATTTGATGTTTTTTTGGGAGAAACAAAAGAATAACAAGCCTTTTCAACTTGTCGTCTCGTATTTTCTAAAATAGGGTCTTGAGGTAATTCTTTGGTAAAAGTATCTTGGAGCATTCTATTTTTAAGCTTTAAAATTGATGATGTGTCTTTAGGTAATATACAAAATTAAAGTAACTTGTTTGCATATCCGTAATTATTCCTAATTTATGGAATTATTCCTATATTTGTTAAAATATAATTTTAAAGTTATGGATATATTTTCATTTTCGCTACATTTTACGGACGAAGAGTCCTGTGTTTTGCATTATAAAGGCCAACGTGATAAAGAAGGAGTCATTTGTAATAAATGTGGCGGTAATGAGCATTACTGGCTTAAAAACAAGATTGCGTATCAATGTAAATCCTGTAGCGCACGACAAACGCTGCGGAGTGGTACTATAATGAAGAACTCAAATTTATCATTCTTAACTTGGTATAAGACCATTTTTTTAATGAGCACTACCAAAAAAGGTTTTTCTAGTAAGGAAATCCAGAAACAGTTGGGATTGAAGCGCTACGAACCAGTCTGGGCAATGGTGCACAAAATAAGAGAAGCGATGGGACAAAGAGATGACCGCTATATTCTTAAGGGTATGATTGAGGCAGATGAGGGATATTTTTCAGTTCAAGCCCCAGAGGCAGATATTAGCAA
>JBGSQM010000107.1:0-13687 GCA_041738035.1 Cellulophaga sp. | reverse complement strand
TAGAAAAATCCGCTTCGTTAGTACAACGTGCACTTACAGATAAAAAACGTTATCTGTATCATGAAATTAATTGGAACAATAGATTAATAGGCATAAAAGGCGCTAGAGGTACAGGTAAAACTACATTGCTATTACAAAAGTTAAAAGCGTTGGAGTTATCGCCAACACAAGGAACGTACTGGTCTTTAGACGATTTTTATTTCACAACAAATTCATTGATAGAAACTGCTGAAACGTTTTTTAAAAAGGGAGGTCAATATCTTTTTTTAGACGAGGTTCACAAATACCAAAATTGGTCGATACAAATAAAAAACTTATATGACTTTTATCCCGACTTAAAGATTGTATTCACAGGGTCATCCATCATCGATATTTCTAGGGAAGAAGGCGATTTAAGCAGGCGGATGTTGATGTACACCCTACCTGGACTTTCGTATCGGGAATATTTGGGGTTTAATGATTTGTATGATTTTAAACCTATAGCCTTGGAAGATATAATTTCTAAAGATCGTAAATGGGCAACATTGTTTCCCTCCGAGTTTAGACCATTAGAACATTTCCAGAACTATTTACAATACGGTTATTATCCATTTTCGATAGAAGATAAGCAGGGTTACGCCACACGGTTACAACAATTAATACGCTTAATTGTAGAATACGATATGGCAGAACTAAAGGGTTTTGATGTGCGCAACGCAAAAAAAATGTTACAATTACTAAATGTGGTTGCCGCCAATGTACCTTTTCAGCCCAATATAACTAATATTGCAAAAAAAAGCGATATACATAGAAATTCAGTAGTAAGTTATCTACATTTTTTAGAACGAGCGAAATTGATAAAACTTTTGTATGCATCTGGAATTAGTTTGGCCATACTTCAAAAACCAGAAAAGGTGTATTTAGATAATCCAAATCTTGCATTTGCATTTTCTACAGCAAATCCAAACATCGGAAATTTAAGAGAAACTTATTTTATTTCTCAAGTTTCAGTAAAGCATAATATAGCATACCCAAAACAAGGAGACTTTTTAGTTGATGATACATTTACTTTTGAAGTTGGAGGGAAAGATAAAACCAATAAACAAATAGAAACTGTAAAAAATGGTTTTGTGGTTGCAGACGATGTAGAGTTTCCCATTACTAAACTACCGCTTTGGCTATTTGGATTTTTATATTAATATCTTTTGGACATTTTAGCAACACATATTAATTATTACAAACTCTGTCAAGGAATTAAAATTTTACAGGATTAGTTTCTATAATTGCTAAATTAAAACTTATAATCGTCCCATAAAGGAATTGAAATATTCGTAAAATAGGATTAGTGGCTTTTGTGACTGATACTTTTAATTTATTCGTTCAACGAAAAAGAAATTATTACATGTTGATTGCTAATTACCCGGTCAAAATAACTTCAATTTTAAACCAAAAACCATCAAAACTCATCAATCAAAATGTTAAAAATGTTAAAGTTTTTCGCGGTGAGTAAAGTGGTGAGTAACAAAAATAGAGGCCTAAAAAGGCCAATAAAATCGGGAGTTTTTGGCTAAAGTTCAAAACCCGTCCGGACCGCTAAAGCTCTCAAGAAATTGGGGGCTTTTTTGGTTTTATATAGTTTAAGTAAAAAATATTGATCCCCGTAGCAAGCAATCAAAAATCTAAAAACCTTACTCCGCCCCTAGCCCGCCATACTTTTGCGACTGCAGTTACACTTTTAAATGGTGTTCCAATAAAGCCGGTTAGTAAAAATAGGATTTCGCTTATGGTTCAACTTTTAAAAATAAAGCCTAAAGCAACTTATTAGTCAGTATTAATAAAGCTAATTGATAAAAGTAAAGTTGGTTTACATTATGGATTATTTCCTTTCCCATAATTAGCGTTCTAATAATTGAAGATTTTGTTGAAGAAAAGCAAAACACTGAAATGATGACAAAATAAAACGATGATACAACTATCAAAAATGGGTAAAATATCCTCGAACGGCTATCACTTTTAGCTAATTTATGACCGCAAAATACCAGACTGAATAGTTATACCATTTGAAATTATGCTGCTTTTTCGATTCTATTTCAATTTAAAAAAAACTTAAATAAGGCTATGCTTTGTTTTTAGATATCATATAAAGAACAAAGCTAATATTTTTTTTACAGTAATTTCAAACAATAATTGGTATTACAAATATTCTAATCCGATGATAAAAACATTTCTTTTAAACTTTGATGCTGCTAGTCTTTTATGAGAATCTATAATATAATCCCAAAAATAAAAATTGTAAAAAAATAGAAATTTAACATTTATTTCAGAACTAAATACTAACTTAACCCTCCAATATTCCCCTCCCTTGTAAATTGTGTAAATCGCAAGATTTACTACTGTAAAACTGTGGCCTTTACAAAATAAAATGTACTGGCATTTTTTACTTATACCTAAAAAAGGAATATTATGATTGCAAAAACTATAAGGGAAAAATCTACTAAAGAAATCAGAAGTGCATTGGCAAAAAGCAATGCGGATGGTTTTTCGCCAACGATTACCTTAATTTTTATTTCAGTAAAACAAGATAGAAAGGCTGTCTGTGAACTTTTAGATGCTGATAATATTGATGTCCTAGGTTCCACGTCATGCTTGGGAATTTACCAATGGTCATCAGTCCGAAGGAGAAATTGCACTGTTGCTTTTAGCAATTATCAAAAGAACGCTACAGCATATTCTTTGGGGATGTCGCTGATGCTAGGTCAAAGCGCTGTTAAAGAGCAGCAAATAGGAATCGAAAAAACTCTGACAGGTCAAAATAACTACAAACCAACCGTGAGTATAACTACAAAAAAAGCGGATAATCAAATAAAAATTAAAGTAAGTGACAATGGCAATGGTATTCCAAAAGACATTATCAATAAAATATTTCAACCCTTTTTCACAACCAAACCTACCGGACAAGAAACCGGGTTGGGCTTAAGCCTTAGTTATGATATTGTAAGGATGACTGGGGGCGAAATTACTCTGGAAACCTTTGAAGGTAAAGGCAGCACCTTTACCGTAACACTTCCATCAAACTAAAGAAACCATGAAACTGACCGCAAAAATCAAGGAAGACATAAAACAAACCCTAATTACCTATTGGGAAAGTTACCTAGGGGGTAATCTGGATACGTGGGCGAGCTATTTGGCGGATAATTATCACAACATAGGTACTACGGAAGAAGAAATCTGGACGAGCAAGGATCAGATTTGGGCCTATTCAAAAAATATACAACATCAGCTTACCGGCGGGGCGGAATTTCGGAACAGGGAATTGCACTATACGGTTTATGAACCCTATGTGATGGTTCATGAATACGGAGATATCTATGTACAAACAGGAACTGTTTGGACCTTTTATGCTAAAATAAGGCTTTCCTCCTTACTAGAACTAGAAAATGGAAAATGGAAAATATTGCACCAGCACGGCTCCTACCCAGATACAAAGACCGATAAGGGCGAAACCTTTGCATTTGACACCATCAGTGAAGAAAATCGAAACCTAAAAGAGGCCATAAAGCGTCGCACCTATGAACTGGAGACGAAAAATAGGGCATTGGAAGTGGAAGGTGCTTTAGCACGTATCCGAGCGCAGGCCGTTGCCATGCAGCAATCCACGGACCTACTGGACATTGTGGTGACCATGCGTAACGAGTTTATAAAACTAGGTCACGAAGCACACTACTTCTGGCACATGATGTGGTTACCGAAGACCTACGAAAAGGCCATGACCTCTGGCGACGGTGCTAAAATTGGTTTTGTAATGACATTACCAAGACATATACATGGAGACATTCCGCAATTGGCGAAATGGGAAAAAAGCAAAAGACCTACCGCAGTGTATGCCATGAATGTGGACGAAGCTATAGATTATGTAGATAAAATGGTGAGTCTTGGTGATTTCAAAAATATAGATCCCCAAGCCCCAAGCCCCAAGCCATGAAGATATTGAACATATTGGTGGGTTAACCTTTATAATGGCGCGCACCACCCACGGCGAAATTGGGTATAGTTTACCGGGTATTGTTGAAAAACCGCCCAAAGAAGATCTCGAAATCTTAATAAAATTCGCAGGCGCTTTTGATTTGGCGCATCGTCGATTTTTAGATCTTCAAAAAGCGGAAGCACAGTCAAGGGAAACTCAAATTGAGCTTGCGCTTGAAAAAGTAAGAAGCCGAACTATGGCAATGCAGCATAGTGATGAATTGCAAGAAACTTCGTTACTGTTAGACCAAGAAGTAAGGGTCCTGGGTATTAGTACTAGAGGATGTGCCTTTAATATCTATGGAGAAAACGATGCAACGGAATGGTTTAGCTCGGAACAAGGCACCATGCCTGTTTACCGTACCCCAAGGGAAAATGTCTTTTTGGAATACTATGAAGCTGGGAAGAGAGGTGAATCATTGTACATCAAAGAATTTGAGGGTAATGCTTGTGCCGCTCATTATGACTATTTGTGCACCCTTCCTGTGATGGGGAAAGCACTAAGGGAGTTGAAAGCCAATGGTGGTTCGTTTCCTAAGAAACAGATAGACCACGCCATTTTTTTCAAATATGGTTACCTCCTATTCATTACATTGGATTTTGTACCAGAGGCACATGATATTTTCAAACGCTTTGCAAAAGTCTTTGAACAAACCTACACACGATTTCTCGACCTCCAAAAAGCAGAGGCACAAGCAAGAGAAGCTCAGATTGAAACAGCGTTAGAAAGAGTTCGTTCACGCACAATGGCCATGCAAAATAGTGAAGAGCTCGAAGAAGTAATTCTCGAAGTCCTCAGAAAATTGCAGGGTCTAGGCATTTCCATGACGCAAAGAGCCACGGGTATCTTTACTTATGAAGACGAAAATAAAGATTATACACAGTGGGTAGCCTCACCGGAATATAATTCCATATTAAGTTTTAACACCCCGTATTTTGACCACCCCGTTCAAAACGATATTTGGAACGCGAGGCAAAACGGAACGGTATTTTATGCTAAGCCATATCCTGTTGAAGTAAAAAATTCACTTTTCAAGTATTTCTTTACTTTGCCGGCCTTAAAAAACATGCCAAAGGCAGAGAAAACAAAAGCACTAAATTTTAAGCATTATAGCGTTTCAATAGCCTTTCAAAAACAAGCGGCCTTGGTAGTGGTTGACCATTCTGGAATTCCCCTAACAGAAGCTGAAAATAGTATCTTGATTAGACTTTCTAAAGTTTTTAATCAAACATACACTCGTTTCTTAGACCTTCAAAAAGCGGAAGCGCAAGCTAGAGAAGCACAGATTGAGGCCGCCTTAGAAAAAGTAAGGAGTCGGTCCATGGCAATGCAGAAAAGTACCGAACTTTTAGAGGTTATACTTGTGGTCTCCGAACAATTACAAGCCTTAGAGTTTAGATTTAGTACTGCCAGTTTTTTAAACAACAATCTTGAAGATGATTACATTTTCTGGGTGGCTCCATACGGATTACCTGAGCCTGTTCGTTTTATGCTGCCCTATAAAGATATACCAATGATTAGAAAACTTAGAAACGCTCAAAAAAAGAAGCTATCCTTTTTTACCGATGTCAGTTCAATTAAAGAGCATCAACAATGGTTTCAACACTTACTGGACTATTCTAAAGAAAACACCTATTCGAAAGAAATTATTGACTATCAAATGTCTAAAGGCCTGGCAAGATCTATAGCAATTCAAGACAATATTATGTTAGCGATTGCCAATAACAAATCACAACCCTATTCAGAAACTGAAAATAAAATTATTGCGCGGTTTGGACAAGTCTTTGAGCAATCATACACCCGCTTTCTAGACCTTGAAAAAGCAGAAGCACAGGCCAAGGAAGCTCAGATAGAAGGAGCATTGGAAAAAGTGCGTTCCGTTACTCTTAGTTTAAAGAAATCGGACGAATTACTTGATGTTGCTGAAGTTCTATATCATCAACTTTTTGAACTAGGATTTAACAATATAAGAAATGTTATTATCGATATTCATATTGATGATAAAGGTGGATTTTTAGATTATGATTATTCGCCAGAAATGGGGAAATCTGTTACTTTGATGTCTTACAATGATCATCCGATAATAGATAAACAAGTTAAAGAAATACATGCTTCAAAAGATGGTTTTTTTGAAATAATTCTAGAAGGTAATGATTTACAAGAATTAATTGATCTACGAATAAAAAATGGAGAAAAAGAAGATCCAGGTCTAAATTTTACAGAACAATTGACCTATAATTTATATTCTTTTGGCAAGGGAGAAATTGGAATTTCTACTTTTGGATTACTTTCAGAAGATCAAAAGATACTACTAAAACGATTTAGAAATGTTTTTACTTTTGCTTACAAACGCTATAATGACTTAAAACAAGCTGAAGAATTAGCTAATCAAGCACAAATTGACTTGAAAAATTTAATTATTGCTAAGAAAAAAACAGATGATGCATTAATAGAATTAAAAGCAACCCAATCCCAACTTATCCAATCCGAGAAAATGGCATCTTTAGGAGAATTAACAGCAGGAATTGCTCACGAAATTCAAAATCCCTTAAATTTTGTCAATAATTTTAGTGAAGTGAGTTATGAGCTTATCGATGAGATAAAAGAATCAAGAGCCAAGAAACAAGAAAGAAGACCAAAGACCGCGGAGGACGAGATAGAAGACGAAATTCTTGAGGATATTAAACAAAACCTTGAAAAAATAAACCACCACGGTAAACGAGCGGACGCCATTGTAAAAGGAATGCTGCAACATTCACGAAGCAGTTCCGGAACCAAAGAACCCACCGATATAAACAAACTAGCCGATGAATATTTAAGATTAGCGTATCACGGTTTGCGAGCCAAAGACAAAAGTTTTAATGCCACATTAGAAACGGATTTTGATGATTCCATTGGGATGGTTTCTGTGGTTCCACAAGATATTGGACGGGTAATTTTAAATTTGATTACGAATGCGTTTTATGCTACGAATGAAAAACTAACTTTTCGACAAGCTCAGGGTGACAAGTATGAACCAACCGTAACCGTTTCCACTAAAAAATTTGAAAATTCAGCCAAAATAAAGATAAAAGACAATGCTAACGGAATTCCAGCCAAAGTGTTAGACAAAATATTCCAACCGTTTTTCACCACAAAACCAACCGGTCAAGGAACAGGCTTGGGATTGAGTTTGGCGTATGATATCGTCAAAGCACATGGTGGTCAATTAAAAGTGAACACTGAAGAGAATGTTGGAACAGAATTTATTATTTCTTTAACGCTATAAAAGGATAAAAAAATGAAAGCAAAATCAATAAAAGGAAAATCTACAGAAGAAATTAAATTAGCTTTAGAACAAAGTATGAGCGATGGATATAAACCAACGCTAGCAATATGTTTTATCTCAAAAAGTTTAGATAGAACTGCTATCAGTGATTTATTGGACAATAAAAATATAGCCATTTTTGGATGTACTACCAATGGCGAATTTACCGATGGGGAATCAGAAAAAAATTCAGCAGCTATTTTACTCCTCGATATAAACAAAGATTATTTTCAAATTTTATTTGCAGAATATCCGAATAGAAATTACAGAGAGGTTGCTAAAAATATTGCACAAAAAGCTAAAAATCAATTTTCCAAACCCGCTTTTTTACTAGGTATAAGCAATGTCGCTGTTGATGGTGAAGAAATTCTTCATGGCTTAGAAGACGTAATTGGTATGGATGTAAATGCTTATGGCGGTGCGGCAGGAGATGATTATTCGTTTTCAGGAACTTTTGTTTTTACCAATGGCCAAGATAGTGGTGATGCCATGGTATGTATTGCATTAGACGAAACTAAAATTAAAATCAAAGGAATTGCTACCTGTGGCTGGAAAGCAGTAGGAACAGATAAAATTGTGACCAAAAGCGAAGGCAATCATGTTTATACAGTAGATAATATTCCTGTTTTAGATATTACAGCAAAATATGGTGGACTTGAAAATATAACACCAGAAAATAATAATCTGCTTGTAGAAATTGCTGCCATTTTTCCTTTGCAATTACAACGTGAAAAAGGAGACCCTATCATGCGTCCAGGATTACAAGTAGATTGGACTGATCATTCTTTTTATACCAGTGGCTCAGTTCCTCAAGGTTCAAAAGTTCGTTTTTCCCTCCCTCCTGATTTTGATGTAATAGAAAAAGTTGTAAAAGGGGTAGAAAATTTAAAAAACACAGAAATGCCTGAGGCAGATGCATTAATTGTGTTTAGTTGTTTAGGCAGGATAATATCTTTAGGACCATTGATGTCGCAGGAGTTAGAAGGAATCAAAAATGTATGGAATGTACCTATGGCAGGCATGTTTAGCAATGCAGAATTTGGCAGAGCCACTGGTGGAAATTTAGAAATGCATAATTTAACTACCTGTTGTGTAGCTTTAAAAGAAAAATGAAAATGAAAGCAAAATCTATAAAAGGAAAATCAACCGAAGAAATTCTTACTGGTCTAGAAAAAGCTATGGCTGATGGGTTTAAACCTACTTTAGCTATCGTTTTTATTTCTGTTAAACAAGACAGAAAAAGCGTTGTAGAATTATTTAACAATAGAGGAATTGCTGTTTTTGGTGCCACTTCATGCGGAGAATTTATTGATGGCCACCAGAGCGAGGGAGAAATTGCTATTCTTTTACTAGCTGTTAAGAGAGAATATTTTGCAATAAATATTCAAGATGTTGAGAACGATAATATAAATAGTGCGAGTTCATTAATCGCAAAAACCGCATTATCAAATTTTAAAAATCCTACCCTGTTGCTGTCTAGTTGTGGCATATTTTCCAATGGCCAATTCTTTGATGGCGAAAAGCTTGTAAAAGCAATGGTGAAAGAATTAGGAGAGGATACTGTCTTTTTTGGTGGTATGGCTGGCGATGATTGGGGTTTAAAAAATAGTTATGTTTTTACACATCAACAAGAATCTAACAATGGTATCGTCTCGTTGGTTTTTGACGGTGATAAAATTTCTTTACAAGGTATGGCTATTCACGGATGGAAACCTTTAGGAATAACTAGGACAATAACTAAAAGTGAAGGTAATAAAGTATATAGTGTTGATGGTAAACCAGCGGCTCAAATGTATTTAAAATATTTGGGGATGTCTGAAAAAAGTATTGACGACAAATTTAACGTTTTTAGAGAACTGTCCATCGATTTTCCATTTATTGCAAAACGTAAAGATGGAGAAACAATTCTTAAATCACCTAAATCAATAGATGAAAAATCCAATGCACTGATTATGGATGTAGAAATGGAAGAGGGTGATGAGTTTCACTTTACTACTCCGCCCGATTTTGAGATTTCAGAAGAAATTATTTCAGAGGCTAAAACTTTTAAAAACAACACCAGAAGCGAGGCTGATGCATTACTTATTTTTTCTTGTGCTGGCAGACCGCCTGTTTTAGGCCCATTAACCGTTAAGGAAAATGAAGGTTTAGCAGCAGTTTGGCAGGTGCCGATGGCCGGATTTTATACTTATGGAGAGTTTGGACGAATAAAAGAGGGCAAACAAAATTTTCATTCTGGCGTGTGTTGTTGGGTTACCTTAAAAGAAAAATAAAATGAACCAATCGCTACAACTTATAATTGACTTTTTAAATCAAATCGAAAATGTATCGGTAGAGGAAAAAGATGCCCTTATAAAAGCAGCCAAAAAGATAAAAAGTGATTTGGAGATTTCGGAATTTAAACTAGAACGAACCGAAAAAGTTAAACGCACAACTTCAATCCTTCTGGAAGAAACAATAGAAGAACTCGAACAAAAAAGGAAAGCTATTGAAGAAACCAATTTGGCTTTGCAACAATCATTAGACAACTTAAAAGCAACCCAATCACAATTAATCCAATCAGAAAAGATGGCTAGCCTAGGAGAACTCACAGCGGGAATCGCCCACGAAATCCAAAACCCATTAAACTTCGTGAATAATTTCTCAGAGGTGAGTAATGAGATGATTCAAGAAATTAAAGAGGAAAGAAAAAAGAAAAGAGAAGAACGAGATGAAGTTTTAGAAAATGAACTTTTGGAAGATATTTCAAATAACCTCGAAAAAATTACCCATCATGGCAAACGTGCCGATGCTATTGTAAAAGGTATGTTGCAACACAGCCGGAGCAGTTCCGCAGAAAAAGAACCGACTAACATTAATAAGTTGGCGGACGAATATTTGAGATTGGCCTATCATGGATTGCGGGCAAAAGATAAAAATTTTAATGCCACATTAGAAACGGATTATGATGATTCCATCGGGATGATTTCTGTGATTCCGCAAGATATGGGACGCGTTATTTTGAATTTGATTACGAATGCTTTTTATGCTGTTAACGAAAAGAAAAATAGCCCCCTAACCCCCAATACTTCGACTTCGCTTAGTACAAAAGGGGGAACCACTCAATCGGAAACAAAATATGAACCCATCGTAACTGTAAGAACCAAGTTAATCTCCCCCCCTCGGGGAGGCAAAGGGGGGATTCTCATTTCAGTTTCCGATAACGGCAACGGAATTCCAAGGCATATTATTGATAAAATATTCCAGCCCTTCTTCACCACCAAACCCACGGGACAAGGAACAGGTTTAGGGTTGAGCATGAGCTATGATATTGTCACCAAAGGGCATGGAGGGGAATTGTCTGTAGGAACTAAAAATTCAAAATACACTGAATTCAAAATAATATTACCAATTCATCAAGATATATGAAACAGCTTATTATAGCATGCTTAGTATTAAATTCTTTCTTATGCCTCGCTCAGGAAAATAAAATTTACTTTAAGGAATATGGCGTAAAAGAAGGCTTGCCCGAAGAAGTGGCCTTCCACTTTATTGAGGATGACCAAGGGTTTATTTGGATTGCCACACAGAATGGTCTGGTGAAATTCGATGGCTATGATATGCAGCTATTTGGGCTAAACCATGAGCAAGGAAAGGCTAATAGTCTTGAAATGAGAAATTTAAATGGTGGAATTTTGAAAGATAAAACAGGTAAGCTCTGGATGGGAGGTGTTAGTTTAAATTCTGGTCTTTCATCCTATGATCCTAAGACAAGGCATTTTTCTAATATTTTGTACCATCCTGGCGCAACGCAATTACCATTCTCTGATATTAGATTGCATTTGGTGGACCAGAAAAATGATATCTGGTTTTCCAGCAGTTCAAGGGAGCTGGATACTACGGTGCTTTGTCGTTACGATCAACGCACCCAGGTCATCAGTCAGTATCCACAAAAAGCGAATGGTTGGGCTTTTAATGAGCTTATCGGTAATGGACATATTGTATCAAATGCTAAAGACAATTCTATTTGGATACTAGATGAAACAGCTGCGAGCATTAAAAAATATGATGCTGTAACGGACTCGTTTCAGACAAAATTTAAGCCTGGAGATACTATAGATGGTAAGGTTTTACCCTCTGAATTCATAAGGATAGGGATGTCTGAAAAGTTTTTGGTAGTGACCACCAATGAGGGCGCTTATTTGATTGATATTTTGAGTGAAAAAATTGCAAAGGTTATTGAATTTAAAACAAACTCAGAAAATGGTTCTTCTTTATGTTTTCTGGATGAAAAAAATCTGCTGTGGTGCACTTCTGGTAAGTATTTGACCATCTACAATTTGAATACTGATGAGCGGACAGAATTAATTTTTGGTGAAGGTGCTTTAGAACAGACTAATAGTCCCGACTTTATGTACCCAATGTTGCAAACCAATACCGAAATCTACTTCATGAACCTTAGTAGAGTCAATCCATGCGTTTTAAAATATGATTATGAAACGGCGGCATTTACAATTTATAACAATCGTTTTAATGCGAAAGAGAATACTAAGGTGTTAGAATATTTTCCGACTAGGATGAAGATAGATTTTTCAGGGACTAAATGGTTGGGCACGCGGCCCAACTTGTACAAAGAGGAGGTCAAAAAAATAAAATTCCTCACTCATTTTGGAAAAGAGCAGCTTAAAATTGATTCGCTAAATACCCCCTTTGAGGATAGTAAAAAAAGGCTTTGGGTTAGCTTCTCAGGCGGAGTCATGGTAAAGAATGTAGCTGCTAAAGAATTTCAGATTTTCTTATACGAAAAGAACCAATTTCCCTTTAAGAACCCACAAGAATTCATCGAAGATCAAAAAAGCACTATTTGGGTATACTCAAATAATGGATTTGCAAAATATGATGAATTTTCCAAATCTTTCATCCCTTTCCAAAAGGGTAAGGAAATGAATAATATAGCATACGATTCCTTGAGAAAGCATATTTGGGTTCTGAAGGAAAATAGCATTGAGGCTGTTGCACTTGATGGGCAAAAGCTTTATGAATTGGATCGCGAGATTACAAAAGGATTTGACGCCGACCAATTTTTTCAGGATTCTAATGGCAATGCTTGGTTTGGAGATCATAATGATAACGATTTTGGGCTTATAAAACTGCTATCCAACAATGGCATTGTCCAATATAACAGTATCGCTAATGACGACTCCTCATTGTCTGATAACGAAATCAGGTACATTACTGAAGACCGTCTGGGTACTATCTGGATCGCTACAGATGGAGGATTGAATAAATATACAAATGGCAAATTTGAAAGAATTCGTGCTGGAGAATCCTTTTCAGGTAATTGGGCTATTGGCCAGGACAACACTTTGTGGGTAACCACCTATAGTGGAACAGGACTGGTCAATGTCAATCCCGTATCCAATACAACGACCGATTATGGGCAGGACAAGGGCTTGCTTCACAATGATGTTAGCACAAGAAATTATGGCAACAATAACCAGCTAGCTTTTGATGCCCAAGGCAGATTGTATCTCCCTACCCAAAGGGGACTATCTGTATTTGATCCGAAGACTAAAACGTTTTTAAACTTTAAAGAGGAAGATGGTTTGCAAATTGGTTCTGGAAATACACGCACCATCACACTCTCTAATGGTGAGGTTTGGATTTTAGGGGATGAGGGTATTAATAGCATCGATCCTAAACTGCTATTTGAAGAGAAGAACGGCATTCCACCCAAAATATGGATAACGAATATGACCATTATGGATAGCATCTATGCTGCACCTGATGGGGATATCTTTACCAAAGCTGTAGACTTTACCGATGAGATAGAACTGGCCTACTGGCAGAAAGATTTAACTTTCGAGTTTGTCGCCTTGCATTATCTAAGACCAAAAAATAATCAATATTCCTGGATGCTCGAAGGCTATGATGAACAATGGACTAAACCCTCATACGACCGCACAGCATCATACACCAATCTTTCTCCTGGTACCTATACGTTTAGAGTAAAAGGCTCTAACGCAGATGGTGTTTGGAATGAGGAAGGCGCTACCATAAAAGTAGTAATCCTTCCACCCTACTGGCAAACAACTGCGGCCTATGGCATTTACTTTTTAGTCTTTTGTGGTCTGGGATTCTTGATTTTTAGGGTTCAAAAAAAACGCATACTCAAGAAAGAGCAAGACCGTAGCAGAGACCGAGAACTGACTCAGGCAAAGGAAGTTGAGAAAGCTTACACGACATTAAAAGCGACTCAATCTCAACTTATCCAATCTGAAAAGATGGCTAGCCTAGGAGAACTCACAGCGGGAATCGCCCACGAAATCCAGAATCCATTAAACTTCGTGAATAATTTCTCAGAGGTGAGCAATGAGATGATTCAAGAAATTAAAGAG
>JBGSQM010000090.1:0-3023 GCA_041738035.1 Cellulophaga sp. | reverse complement strand
TGCGCAAAGAAATATTGGTAAGTATTTCATGAGTTTTAAGTTGATTCTGTAATATTTAGATGCAATAATAAGCTTTAGGTTGCGTCAAAATTTCTTTTTTTTTATTTTAACAGAAACCAAACTAACTCCTAAAATCACAATACACATTCCCAAAACTTGAAGTGAGGTAATGCGTTCGTCTAAAAAAATAAAAGCCAAAATAATAGTGGCAACTGGACCAATGCTTCCAAATATAGAAAATGTGGATGCCCCTAGCCTTTCTATGGCAGCAGAAACTAAAAAAGAAGGGATTAAGGTACAAAAAATAGCCATGGCCAATCCTAATAAATACACTTCTTTAGGATAATCAAACAAATTGTAATTTCCTTGAAATAAAAAGTGAATACACACCACAAAAGTAGAAACCATCATGGCATAAGATGTGAACTGCAACATGCCAAATTTCGGGATCAACCAACCGCTTCCTACCAAATAAGAGGCATAAGTAATGGCACTTAAAAAGATTAAAAATCCACCAAATAAAACATTCTCGCCCTTAAAACCAAGTTCATCCCAAAAAGCAATTAAAACTCCAATATAAGTTATGACAGTGGCGATGGACTGATGTTTAGTCAGTTTCTTTCTAAAAAATACCCACGAAAGTAGCACCACAATCGTCGGATAAATAAAGAGGATAATCCGCTCCAGCCCTGCTTTTAAATACTGCAAGCCCATAAAATCAAACAAACTAGCCATATAATAGCCAATAAATCCGAAGAAAACCAACCAGAGCCAGTCCTTTTTTGTAATGGCTTCTGGGGCTTTTGGTTTTTTCCGCAATGCGATAGCGAAATAAAACGGAAAAGAAAAGACCATTCTAAACAACAGTAAGGTTAAGTAATCCACTTGATATTGATATACCAACTTAACAATTACTGCCTTCGCAGAAAATAGAATAACCCCTAAAATGGCACAAATAACCCCAAAACTCGCCGAAGAAGATTTTTTGAACAAAATATTTAGTCGTTAGACGTTAGTATTGAGTAGCAGTTACAGAAAAAAGTAAATAGTTTTCAGTAATAGTAAGCAGTTTAAAATTTAAATAACGAGAATAAAAGTTCCCCCTCTTGTACTGAGCGTAGCCGAAGTATTTGGGGTTAGGGGGCTTCGCTCTTACACATTAAACCTAAAGTGCATTACATCACCATCTTTAACAATGTATTCTTTACCTTCAACACGCATTTTACCTGCTTCTTTTACTTTGGCTTCGCTACCCAATGCCACATAATCGTTATAAGCGATTACTTCGGCGCGAATAAATCCTTTTTCAAAATCGGTATGAATAACCCCGGCAGCTTGTGGCGCAGTGGCACCGATAGGTATGGTCCAAGCACGCACTTCTTTAACGCCTGCAGTAAAATAAGTTTCTAAATTTAGTAATTTATACGCCCCACGGATTAGTTTTCCTGAACCGGGCTCGGTTAATCCTAAATCTTCTAAAAATAGTTGACGCTCTTCGTAGCTTTCTAATTCTGTAATATCTGCCTCAGTGCCTACTGCTAAAAAGATTACTTCTGCATTTTCGTTAGCAACATTTGCTTTGACTTTATCTACATAAGCGTTGCCATTTACGGCGGACTCCTCATCTACGTTACAAACATACATTACAGGCTTATCAGTGATGAATTGCAATGGATATACGAATTCTCTACGGTCTTCTTTATTGATGTCTATCGCTCTAATGGAAATTCCAGCTTCCAAACCCTTTTTGATGGCTACCAGAACAGCTTCTTCTTTTTGGGCTTCTTTATTGCCTGTTTTTGCTGCTCTTTTTACTTTTTCAAGCTTTTTATCTACAGTTTCTAAATCTTTTAATTGTAACTCCATATCAATGGTTTCTTTATCCCGAATAGGATCTACAGAACCATCAACATGTATAATATTGTCATTATCAAAACAACGCAAAACATGCAAAATAGCATCAGTTTCACGAATATTTCCTAAAAACTGATTCCCTAAGCCTTCGCCTTTACTTGCGCCCTTTACCAAGCCAGCAATATCAACAATTTCCACAGTGGCAGGCAATACGCGTTCTGGATTCACCAATTCTTCGAGCTTTTGCAATCTAGCATCCGGAACGTTTACGACGCCAATATTAGGCTCAATAGTACAAAAAGGAAAGTTTGCACTTTGTGCCTTTGCGTTTGATAAACAATTAAATAAAGTGGATTTTCCCACATTTGGTAATCCTACGATTCCTGCTTTCATAAAAGACCTATTATTTTTATTCCCTTTATAAAAGGAATTTTTTTTGTTTGCGAGTGCAAATATAGTTTTACTACCATAATTAAATTCGCTTTTGGGAAAAAAAATCCCGAGCAATGCCCGGGACTATGTTTTATTCTTAAAAAATTATGAACTACCCGTTAGGATGCATAAATTTTTGCTTTGCAGATAGTGTTTCTTCAGATTCTACATGACTATCGTCGGGTACGCAACAGTCCACTGGGCATACCGCTGCACACTGTGGCTCCTCGTGAAAACCAATACATTCTGTACATTTGTCTGGTGAAATATAATAAATTTCATCGCTTATTGGTTCCTGTACGATATCTGCATCAACTTCTTTGCCACTTGGTAGCATTACTTTCCCTTTTAATGAAGTGCCATCACCGTAACGCCATTCGTCTGCTCCTTCATATATTGCTGTATTTGGACACTCTGGTTCACAAGCACCGCAATTAATACATTCATCTGTTATTATAATTGCCATAATTTCTTTTTCTTTTATGCTGAATTAATTTCAGTATCAATACTTTTGTACAAAGGTAAAACCTAATACAATCCTAAACAAATATAATGACAGACCTTACAACAAGAATAGAAGCTTTTGTTAAACTTGGTACATTTTTTAAAGATTTTTGCATTCATGCTAATAAAAATGACAATAATTCAGAATTCTCCTCTACTGTTTTTATTGATTTTGAGGAAAGAATCACTTTAGCACAACATAAAAATGGATGGTTTAACCGAGAAAATATTTT
>JBGSQM010000088.1:0-2593 GCA_041738035.1 Cellulophaga sp. | reverse complement strand
GTAAGATTAAAAAAGTCAACAAGAACTTCTGGAAGTAATAATTTCGAGATAGCTAATAAGGAATCTGAAAACATAGAATCTTTTTAGATTCAAAGTTCAGTCATTTATAATTACTCCACAACTTTTTGTATTGAGCCCTTTTAATTTCATTTATCCTTATCTTGTTATAATGGAAAGGTTAGGCGAGCTTTTAGCAAGTTGGTTATATCAAAGCAGAAGAGAGTTAAAACTTCTGTATCTTAAGCATGGCTCTTTAACAACGAACAGACTTTCCATTTTCTTGTTAGTATTATTTTGTGTTATACCGTTGACACTTTATTTTCTTCTTTCAGGTGTGACCTACTCTATTCTTCAAATTAGTGCAAGCTATATTTTTGTTACCTTGTTGTTCAGCTTGTCTTTATTACTGGTGATTACCTGGTTTAAATCAGAGAAGCTATTCAAAAGCAATGTTCAGGGATTCTCATTTTTACAATTATCTCCATCTTTAATTGAGATGGGTTTTTTTGGATTTGACAAAAGTGATATCGATAACTTAATAAAGCTTACCAACGGACTACCCACAACCCAAAAAATCGTAATCAGAGAAACTCCAAAAAATAAACAATCAGGAAATATTCGATTTATATTTACTTTTTTGGATCTGATCGTTCGTGGGGGAATCTATCGAATGGATACAAAGACTAAAGAATCGTTATACCTGCTTATTTCAGAACGATTTACTTTTCAAAACACCGAAATTAATACAAGCTCTCTTCCTTCAAGTTATTCCAAATGGTGTTCCGCTACCCAAGATGGTAGCTATGTTGATGTGCGCAAAGACATCTCAGAGGCACTAGGGATCTCCTAATAAATCCATTTTTTTAATTTTTATAGGGAAAATATAAAGCAATCCATAAGCAATCGTTATTTCCCTATTTTTTTACTGCATTTACCGTCATATGTTTGTCTTGTACAATCAAAGTAAAAGGCCTTTTACTCATTATTAATTCTTAACTCTAAAGATTATGAATGAGCAAGAAAATGTTGTGGACTTATTGCAGGATATAAAAGGTCTGCTTACCCACACTAAAAAAGTATTTAACATCGATGACCTTGTGAACTATACAGGATTATCCAAGAGTAAAATCTATAAACTTTCCCAGCTTAAACTGATACCGGCAGGAAACAACAAGCACATCCGTCAGCTATTCTTTAATAAAGAGGAAATCGATGCATGGCTTATTGGGGAGCCTAACTTATCCGATGAATTTCTAGAACAGCAATTCAATGAACAGTTGTTGCAGCATAAAAAATCTGGATTATGAAAGACCCAACTTATATCCGCGTTGGTACTTACTATTATAAGCTAGTATATGTGCCAACTATCGCTGGACATTTCAATGAAATTATTGTACCATGGACATTGGAAACAATACGCCAAGATCATGGAAGGGATTTTATTGGAACTATTAAAAAGTATGATGGATTTACCTGTCTCCCTAGCCACATTCACTTTAAAAGGGATTGCCATGGTTTCTATAACACATATGCTCCATTACCTCATAAACTTCAAGAAGGAGATTATCCCTATACGTTGCAACTCTTAAAGCATATTTTCGGTCAGCAACTGAACCTTGGGATGGATTATTTACAGCTGTTATTTCAAAAACCGATCCAAATGCTACCAATCTTGTGTTTGGTATCTAAGGAACGGTCTACGGGTAAGACCACATTTCTCAAGTGGTTAAAAACCGTTTTCGACAATAATTTAACCTATTTAACCAACGATAGCTTCAGCAGTCAATTCAATTCAGATTGGAATAACAAGCTGTTGATCTGCATAGACGAGGTATTGTTTAACAAAGAAGAATTGACCGAACGGATCAAGTACCTGAGCACCACCAATTTTAATAAGTTGGAAGCAAAAGGGAAAGATAAAAGAGAAGTAGAGTTCTTTGGAAAGTTCATTCTTTGTAGCAATAACGAAGACAACTTTATAAAAATTGATTCCAATGAAACTCGGTTTTGGGTGTTGAAAATACCCCCATTGAAAAATGAAGTAACGGGATTTCTAGACTATCTAGAATCCGAAATACCGGCATTCTTATATCATTTACACGACCGAGAATTAACTAGTCCCAATAGCACCCGAATGTGGTTCTCGCCCGCTCAGATTAAGACTATGGCTTTGAAGAATTTAATGCAAAACAATGGAAACCGAGTGGAGAAGGAATTAGCCAGCATTATTCTAAGTGCTATGGAAACCTTGGAATTAGAGGAAATAAATATATGTCCCTTAGATGCCCTCGAGCTATTGAACCGTACCCGAATCAAAACTGATCTCACTCAATTGAGGCATATTCTTAAAAGGGATTGGAAGCTTGTGAACCAAGAAAACTCTATGGCTTATAGAAAATTAATGATTTGGCAGGGCGGAGGAATGGGATTAACCGATGCTAAGGGAAGATACTATTCTATAAAAAAAGATTTTCTACTAAAACATTTTAGAGAATGATATTAAAGCGATGAAACGATTTTAAAACGATGATGATGAAAATGTAGTATTCATAGGTGCTGCGGAGAATTTTGAACCATTCTCTAAAAATATGCT
>JBGSQM010000013.1:0-5493 GCA_041738035.1 Cellulophaga sp. | reverse complement strand
CACCAAGCAAACCTGGTGTTTCCCGCGCGCGCCCTTGGGCGACGCGGCGGTCATTGTCGGCGGGGCCACCGTCGTCACCTTATACCCCTGTTCGGTCAGGGAAGAAGCAAAATGTTTTTTCAACTCCTTTAGAAATAAGAGTTCTGATGCGCAAATTGCGTTACAACCAAGTAAAATGGGCTTTAAGTCTTTTGAACGTTCCAGACCATCAAAAAATTCTAAAATTTCATTGATTGATTCTTCTAAACCTGAAGAATTAGTTGGAATTGGGAGTGATACCCAAAAAAATTATTCTGATGCGCAAATTGCGCCGCAACAAAGTAAAAAAGACTTTAAATCTTTTGAACGTCCCAGACCTTCAAAAAATTATTCAAAAGTGTCAAATGACTCCACTTATTCTAAAAAATTAGCAGGACGTGCGGATGATACTCAGGAAATGATTCCCATTGCACAGGAATCGAAACAAATGGATGTTGAATATTCCGATCACTCCATGAATTATGAACAAGATCAGTCGGAAACTAATCTTTCTGAAATAGATCATATAAACTTTACGGAAGTTATAAACAAAAAGAAGCTAAAGAAAATGCAGTTTCAAAAAGCGGATCTGCCTTCAAATTTTAAAGGTAGTATTAATACAGGCGAATCTAATAAACCAAAAGTTTTTAAAATAAAGGTTTCTGGAGCTTCTGCTGCGACTGTCAGAAGTCGAATATATTCTGAAACGAAAGTTAGAAATTTTACTTTAACTACTGCTAATGACGAAGTTATTATTTCAACACGTTTTAGAAAAGCATCTAACGTTATAAAAACAATGTTAGAGAAAAACAGCCGAATCAAGGTTAAAGATTTATCATCTTTTATGATTTCCAAGAAGACATTTACTGTGATTATCAACACATTTTTGCTTGGAGAACATTCTCAAGAAGATATAGTCAACGAACTTAATCGAACAGTTCTGACAAACTGTAACAACTTTTCATTTACGAGAAGTGGAAACGTAAAAGCTAATCTTAATTCCCTCGAAGAGGCAGAAAAGTTGGTTCAAAATGGAGTTATATTATTCCATTCGGTTTTATCTGCTAGGCACTTAATATTTGACCCTAAGGTCAATTGTAGAGATTGTGGAAGTCTCAAACACAAGTCATGCGGAACCCGTAAATGTTTTAAGTGTGGACAACCTGGCCATCTTGGAAAAGAATGCCAGAATGAGCTTAAATGTTCAATGTGTGGTGATTCACATGCTGTTACTTCGTCACAATGTAAACAACGAAGTGCTATTTTAGAGAAAGCAAAAAGTGATAAAAGGTTGAGCTATTTACAAGCTGCAAAGTTAGCTGTTGGGACTGAATCTTCTCCCGCTCCAATAATTTCAAATACACCTAATTTTAAAACTCAGGTAAGAAATGAGCCTAAAAAGGCAACCGAGCTAAATGATATTTCAAAACCACTTTTCGATATGATTATTAAGACCATTTCAATATTTTTGAAAACAGTTCTTGGAAATCCTAATAATATCGAGTTGCTTTTAAGCAAACCGGACGCAATCGATACAATGATCGCCAACACTTTAAACGCAGACTTTGCTTCTCTTTTCAATGTAGCTTCAGGTAAAACTGACATGAAAGAACATATACCAGCAAAGAGAAAGTCGACTTCCAATGAATATACAGATAACTCCATAGCTTCGGAAAATGTTGTTGCAGAAGACCGAAATCGAAGAACCACTTCAATAGATTCTCGTCAAAAGCAAACATTTATTCCTCCGCTTTCTGTAAAGGGTCAAAAGTCAAATACTTATAACATGAAACCAAAATGATTTTGAAAATCATTTCATGGAATGCGGACACTCTAACTTCCCCGCGATTAGAAGAGTTGAAAAATATTGAATTTGATATATTCGCTATAGTGGAACACCAATTGAAAAATGTTCCATATACTCCTGGGTTTCTGTTTTTTCAAATACACGCAGATTTGTGTATTTTAGTAAAGGATTCCCTTGAGTTTCAGATCATTGAGTCGAAATGCTCTAAAAAGCACGAAATGCCAATGATTGTTATGAAAACCTTAGAATACATAATATACTTTCCATACGTAAGAGATGGGCAAAGCTCATCAATTGAAAAATTGTTGAACCAGCTGAAATCTCATCACGAATCGGATAAAGTTATAATCATGGGTGATCTTAATTGTCGAAGTCGTTTAACTAATGCTGTTAATACTAATAAAGCTGGTAGACGTCTGGATACGTTTTTTGATAGTACTGATAATTTTCATCTGTTGGATCATGAGTGTAACACATTCTTTAGACCAAACAGAGGATCGTCGTATTTAGATTACATAATTGTTTCCAGTAACGTCTCTACATCAGTGTATGATTATTATGCTCCAGACTGGTTTGATTCTGATCATCGACCAATAATTTTGGAATTAAGTATTGAACAGAAGAAACTTCATTTAAAATCTTCGAATCAGTATCCTGTTGAATTTAAAATCACGGATAAACCTGAAAAATTAATGCAACTAAAATTAGAAGTTGAACACTATTGTAGTAATGAGAAACGGTCGAAAGAGTTAAATAAACCTATGAGCTTAACAGGACTAACAAACTTTGTTACAACAATGGGTTTATCTTTGCGATTTGCTAAGCTATCTCGTCGTAAAGTCACTCCTATTGAAGCTTTTCCTTCGGAAATAGTTTTAAAACTTAAGCATCGAAGAAGCATTGATCGTCTAAGCAATCCAGATGAATATGCATTTGCGAAACAAGATTGTCAAAGAAGCATTCGTAATTTTAGACAAGAAAAATTTCTGAAATTTGCTCGGTCTATCCCTTGGCAAACATCTTCAAAAAGGATTTGGGGATCATTTCAAAGAGCACGAGGTAAAATCCGTTCCCTTTCGGATTCTGATCTCCAAAGACAAGCTCAAAAGATAAGTAACGGATTTAAATATAATTATATCCCTACGTTGCCAAAATCTGTTGTTCAAAAAATGGACTTTTTAATCAATTTCTCCAATAATAGCTGGACGTATGAACAAAGCGAGTTTATTACATTTGAGGAAACAAAAGTAGCTATTACAAAACTTAACGGTGGTAGTTCACCCGGACCTGATGGAATTCCTGGTTCAGTGATTAAACTACTTCCTGATGCTATGATCTTAAAAATCTCTGAGTGTTTCAATACATTAATATTTTCTGAAATTAGTAAATGTAAAATGGATTCAATTCAAGGTTTGAACCCGAATTTAGAAAGAAAAGTTAGCAGCATTCTAAACAAAATATATTTGGATTTTCCAAATGAAGCCATAGAAGGGATTCAAATTCCTATACCTAAGAATCAAAATGAAGATCGACCAATTGTTAAAAGAAATGTCATAACTAAACTTTTGGATTTAATAATGAAGGAACGTTTTGATGCTCGCGCTGATAAATTGCTTCCAGATTGGCAATTTGGATTTCGTCACAGACGCGGTTCTGCTGATCAAGCCATTCGGGTGATCACTCACACTCAATTAAAACAAAGAGAAGGATATCACACTTGCATCATCTTTTTTGATATTCGCAAGGCCTTTGATAGAATAGATAGAGAGATTTTGATAACCAAAATGATAAAGGATGGTTTTCCCGATTATCTCATATTTTATTTTCTAAGATCATTGAATAGTTATATTCGACTATTTAAACAAGGATTTTATTCTGAGTACTATTACCCAGAAGAAGGATCTCCTCAAGGATGTCCATCATCACCGAGCATCTGGAACTACTATTTTAAAAATATAGTTTGTGGCTTAGCGGAAGACAGCAATACACTTTTCGGCGCAATTGCTGATGACTTAGCTGTTGTCATAACAAGTAAATCAAAATCTCATCTTGAAACAAGATGTCAACACATTATTGATACCATCAATAACAATGCGTTAAGGGATAGAATTGAGTTTAACGTTACTAAACTAAAATATTTGATTATTCCCAAAAAAGTTAGAGGTTATAAGGCCCCAAAAACTATTTTTCCTCAATTTAAATTGACAATACATGATCAACGAGGTCTTTGTGACATCGCACGAGCTAGTAGTTATAAGTATTTAGGGGTCATCATCGATGATCGTCTCACTTTTACTGATTGCTTTAACATGATTTTAACTAATGTTAAAAGAAGACTTGGTTTTGTGAAGTTCATTACACGAGCTGGCAAGATGAGCAGAAAATTAATTGAAACATTCTTTAAAGCTTATGTTAGAGGATATATAAATTATTTTTGCTATTTTATGCCTTTATTTCCAAGTAAAGGTGAAAGACTTATTACATTGGAAAAAGAAGGTCTTCGTATGTGTTGTGGAGCACTCCGCAGTACACCAATTGACCAATTATATGAAGAGAGCACGATGCGTTCTCCGAAACAACAACATGCATATTTAATGTGCAGAAAAGTAGTCAGTTATGTGACGTTACCACAACTTCACTTAATGGCAGATTTACTACCATGGCCCCCGCCCAAAAAGAATCGACAATTCAAGACACTTCTTGAATGTTACATTATTCAATGGAAGAATCATAATCTTCCGTCTCATTTACCTGAGAGCTTTCAAGATGCTTCTGCCTTGCTTGGCGACTGTCGTTCTTTATGGCCGCCAGATTTCGACCACAAATTTATTTATTGGGGTAACTTTTGGCAAGAAAGACAACTTGCGTATATCCGTATGGATACACTTCCAACTCGAAGATTGTTATTTAAGATGAAGTACACTTCATCAAATCTGTGTAGACATTGTAACCTTTTTGAGGAAACGAAGTCTCATCTATTCTTCAATTGTTCGGCTTTATCATACCCTGTTGAATTTCAGGGTAAATCATATGAATGGCTTCGAGAGTTACTATTATCTCGAGGAGCTATGTTTGATTCTCAAGGAAATGCTACTGCATTTCATCTTTCAAAAAAGAAACTTTTATCAAAATTGTTATGTTTTCTTCAAAAAGTAAATATTTGGCTGTCTTCATTCACGGATGTGATTGAAGATTAGTGTGTGAATTATACTATAAAGTATATGTTGTAAGGATTAATGAATTGAAAAATTTAAAATGTGTGTTTGTTAATGTGAGGTTTCGGTCTCCAATTTTGCTGTGTGTTTCTATGCGAGTGTTTTTCTTGAGTTTTGCTTGGTCTTGTTGCTTTGTGTTGCTTTGTCTGTTTGCTTTTGCGTAGTAGTTCTGTGTTTGTTCTTTGTGTTGAGTTGGTTCTCATTGTGTTTGATTTCTTGGGGTTTAGATTCTAGTTGAATAATTAATGCTCCTCTTTCATCTCGGCTTTTTAGTTAGGATATGTAATAAAACTTGTAAAAAAAAAAATAGGGTTAGGGTTAGGGTTGCTGTTTTCGTTAAAGCAGATAAATCAAGACGACGAATTGATGAATTAAGTTTGTTTGTTGTTAACGAATTCTACAAGCATTTTGCAAAGTCAAAACGTCAAAAAACTGAAAAAAAGTCCGTTTCTT
>JBGSQM010000103.1:0-27064 GCA_041738035.1 Cellulophaga sp. | reverse complement strand
AGTAGGGCTGAAGTACCCAAACCAACACAAGTACAAGATTTTTCGGTAATTTTGTTTAAAAGATAATCATGCTTATCTGTAGATAAATTTTGTGTTTCTAATTCTTTAATTTTTAAATGTTGGTATTGTCTCGAAGCTGTGCAAATACCAGATTCTAAAAATTCTTTGTTTAAAGCAACAAACTTTTTAGGGCAAGCGCTGCCAGGTCTTCCTTTGGCAATATTTTTAGCTTTCTCGTCATCTTTTGTATTTCCTTTTACGCTGTGAAACGGAATTCCTAATGGAGATATATTACTCAAATATAAATCGTCTTCCTTAGCGGCAACCAAACTATTTAGGGTTTTATCATCTACCGTTGTAGCTTCTGGAACCAATAAAAAAGGCGTACCCCAACCAACCGAATCCATTCCGTAATTGGCGATTAAAAAATTGTGCTCTTCGGTAGTTCCAACACCACCTTGGGCTGTTAATTTTAAAGGCAAAACAGCAGTGGGTACAGTTCTATTTTTAGCCGAAAGTGCTGTGCTTAATATCTCATAAACAGCGCTTCTTAAAATTTCTTTATCCTGCTTAAACTGCTCTAAAATTGGTCCCATTAAAAAGCCATCGGTGGCAAAAGCATGACCACCACAATTTAAACCAGACTCTATACGGTATTCAGAAACCCATAATCCGTTTTTCGCCAAAAATTTACCTTGAATTAAGGCGGAGCGGTAATCGCTAACTTTTAAGACTATTTTCTTTTTTATGAGTCCGTTTTCATCAGGATAAAAATCATCAAACTGATCCATATAACTATAAAGTCTAGGGTTCATTCCTGCCGAAAGTATTACCGATGAACTTAAATTACTATTTGCATATCCCCTTAAGGCGGCATGAGCATCATTAAATTCAGTGGCTAATTTGTCTTTTTTTAGGTAGTTCTCTTTATCAACTTTGGTCATGATATTCACATCAATGCTACCCATTTTCAGATTATCGTCCATCCAAAGCTTCATATCTTCCATGGTAAAACCATCTTTGATATAATTATTAAAGTCTTTTTTTATTTGAGAAGAATCGGGTAACATGGCAAAGTATTTTTTAACTTCCGCACGAGAATCTGAGTTAAGTTTTTTCAAATTTTCAAATTTACTTATGGCTACATCTTGAATTAAATTTAAGTATGAAGTGATTCTCTTAGCTCTAAAGTCTTCTACTTTTTCGGTAATTTCAGTGTAAGGCTTTTCAAATTTATCGCAATACATTTTTCGTATTTTCTCAATTAAAATATCGTCAACTAATGATATCACAGCATCAATACCGTAATGCGATACTTTTAAAGGAGAATCAATAGTAAAACCAATTCCCATAACAGGAATATGAAAGGAATGTAATCTTGTCATAAGTGGATTGTTTTAAGGTAAAAAAATTTTTAATTTATAGACATAATTTGCCCATGTAAAAGTTGGGATAAAATGACATTTAAAACATGATAATTATCAAGTTTTACCTAAAATTTAATATTTTTTAATCCTCCAATAGATTGTGTTAACCCATTTTTTTTTGAAGCTAAACTATCCTATACCGTGAATTTTATTGAATTATTGTACCGTGTCTGTGTCGCTCACAAAATTACCTGTAGCACTGAAAATAAGTTCGCCCCTGCCGAAAATTCGGGAGGGGCGAATGTGTGATTTTTTAATAACGTTTTAACTACAATAAAAAAGACGTTCATTAAAGCTCATAAGCTTTTAAACTGACTTTAAGTAATCATTAAAATTTGTATCTAATTCCTAAACCTATATCAAAATCAAAACTGTCAGAAAACCCACCATAACCTAACAAGCCAATTTCTGGACGAAAGTCTAATGAAAGCACTAATGGAAAGTCAAAATTATATTCTATGCCAAGATTTGCAGCGCCGAAAACAAATAAACCGCCATCAATATCTTGAATGCCATTGTTTGGTGTTTCACGCGGCTCAAAATCAACACTTCCTAAACCACCACCAAAACCGTAGTACCAATTAAAATCGCCATCTAAAGGCATAACCCATTGATAAACTCCCGCTAGTTTAAAAGCATCATAGGCTCTGCTATCGCGCCATCCTAAGTTTACTTCTAATCTATTTTCTCTTGAAAATGATTTTTGATACGATATTTCAGCTCCCAAACCATCACTATCTCCAAGCCTTAATCCAATGGTATTATCGGCCATATTCTGAGCGTTTATTAAAAGAGGTACGCTAAGTAGTATAAAAAACGTTGTTTTTAACAATTTCATATTTATTTATTTTAAAATTCTCATCAAAAATAGGATTTTGCATGTGTTCTCTAGTTAATAAAATCTTAATTTAGCAGTCAAAAAAATAAAAGCTTGAAAACGTTATCATTAGAAAAATTAAAAGACAATTTAGAAGGAGATTTAAAGTTTGATGCTCTTTCTAAAGCCCTTTACGCAACAGATGCATCGGTTTACAGAAAAACACCATTGGCAGTGGCATTTCCTAAAAATACCGATGACATTAAAAAAATCATTTTATTCGCCCAAGAAAACAAAATCGGAATTATACCGAGAACAGCTGGAACCTCTTTAGCAGGACAATGTGTCGGAGACGGAATCGTGGTTGATGTGTCTAAACATTTTACCAACATTATTTCTTTTGACGAGGCTAAAATGCAAATTACCTTGCAACCCGGCGTGATCCGCGATGAACTAAATCAATATTTAGCACCTTTTGGTTTGTTTTTTGGCCCAAATACCTCTACCGCAAATCGTTCCATGGTTGGCGGAATGGTAGGGAACAATTCCTCTGGAACTACCTCTATACAATATGGGGTAACTCGCGATAAGGTTGTGCAATTAAAAACTGTACTTTCAAACGGAGAAGAAGCTACTTTCTCTGGACTTTCTAATGCAGCATTTGAAGAAAAAGCAAGTCAAAATTCATTTGAAGCTTCGCTCTATAAAAATATATATAAAGAATTGGCTGATAAAGAAATACAAAAAAATATTATCGAAGAATTTCCTAAACCAGAAATACACCGCAGAAATACGGGTTACGCTATTGATGAGCTTTTAAAAAGTGAACTTTTTGGCGGTAATTCTGGGAGTATTAATCTTTGCGAGTTGTTGAGCGGTAGCGAAGGAACATTAGCTTTTACAACAGAAATTACCCTGCAATTAGATAAAATTCCGCCTAAATTTTCTGCAATGGTCGTTACCCATTACCATACGCTAGAAGATTGTTTGGCAGATGTAGTTCCAGCAATGGCGCACAATTTACATACCTGCGAAATGATGGACAAGGTAATTTTAGATTGTACCAAAAATAACCGAGCACAAATACTAAATAGGTATTTTATTGCAGGTGACCCTGCAGCAGTTTTGATGCTCGAAGTGAAAGCAGACACAGAAGAATTGTTAGAAGAACAACTCGAAAACCTTTTAACCACAATCAAAAAAACGAATTTGAGCTATGCAAACCCTGTTTTAAGAGATGCTGATATTAATAAAGCAGCCGAATTAAGAAAAGCGGGGTTAGGACTTTTAGGAAACATTGTTGGCGATAGAAAAGCGGTTGCTTGTATTGAAGATACGGCCGTTGCTCTGGGAGACTTGAAAAATTTTATAGGTGAGTTTTCTCAAATTATGAAAAGTTACCAGCAAGATGCCGTATATTACGCACATGCCGGAGCAGGAGAAATACATTTAAGACCAATTTTAAATCTTAAAAAAACAAAAGATGTAAAACTTTTTAGAGCCATTACAACCGATGTGGCTAAGCTTACCAAGAAATATAAGGGATCTTTCAGCGGCGAGCATGGCGATGGAATTGTCAGAGCAGAATTTATTCCATTAATGATCGGGCGGGAAAACTATGAATTGTTGAAAAGAATAAAATCGTATTTTGATCCGCATAATATTTTTAATCCTGGTAAAATTGTTGATGCCTACCCAATGGATGAATCCCTGCGGTATGAAATCGACCGAAAAGAACCAGAAATTAAAACCTTATTAGATTTTTCCGATAGTGAAGGTATTTTAAAAGCGGCTGAAAAATGTAATGGAAGTGGCGATTGCAGAAAAACACACCATAGCGCAGGTGGTATGTGCCCCAGTTACCATGCTACTAAAAACGAAAAAGATACTACAAGGGGTAGGGCAAATGCCTTGCGAGAATTTTTAACAACCTCCGAAGCACCAAATAAATTCAATCAAAAAGAACTAAAAGAAGTATTTGATTTGTGTTTGAGTTGCAAAGCTTGCGCCAGCGAATGCCCTAGTAATGTTGATGTGGCAACCTTAAAAGCGGAGTTTTTATACCAATACCAAGAAGCCAATGGCTACCCTTTGCGCAGTAAATTATTTGCTTACAATACCACATTGAACAAATTAGGTAGTTCTGTTCCAGGGCTTACCAATGCTATTTACAAAAATAATTTTTTTGGTGGATTGTTAAAAAAATCAGCAGGGGTAGCAAAAGAAAGAAGCTTGCCGAAAGTGTATAGTTTTAATTTTGATAAGCACTTACAAACAGCTAAGCGTAAATATGTTATCTCAAAAGACAAAGTAGCCTTGTATATTGATGAATTTACAAATTATTTAGATATTGATTTGGGAAAAGATGCTATCGACGTTTTAACCAAAATGGGCTATGATGTTGAATTATTTTATGCTGAGAGCGGCAGAACTTACTTATCCAAAGGATTTTTAAAACAAGCTAAAAAAATTGCTTTGAAGAACATTGAAGCCTTAAAAGTGTTTGCAGATAAAAAAATTCCCGTTGTAGGTTTAGAACCGTCGGCTATTTTAACGTTTAGAGACGAATACAAACGCTTTTCGGTAGATGCAGAAACCACCCAAGCCATCGCTATAAATACTTTCTTGATAGAAGAATTTTTATCGATGGAGCTTCAAAGGGGAGAAATACACTCTGGTTTATTTACAAATGAAGCGCGAAAAGTAAAGATTCACGGTCATTGCCATCAAAAAGCATTATCCAACCAAAAAGTAACTTTTGATATTTTAAATCTTCCTAAAAATTACGAAGTAACCATTATCAGTTCTGGCTGTTGTGGCATGGCGGGTTCTTTTGGCTACGAAGAAGAACATTATGAAATAAGTATGCAGATTGGGGAACTTAAATTGTTTCCAGCAGTTCGGAAATCAAGCGAAGACACGATAATTGCTGCAAATGGAACAAGTTGCCGTCATCAAATATATGATGGAACCAAAAGACAAGCAAAACACCCAATTACCATTCTAAATGAAGCTTTAATTTGATGAAAACAATGAAAATTCTATAAAATTTGTAAATAATCATCGTAGTTTTGAATAATAATATTTTAAAATTACAAATTAAAATGGTAAAAAATTTAAAGACAAATGGCAGGAAATACTTACGGTAACTTATTTAAACTATCCTCTTTTGGAGAATCGCACGGAGTAGCAATTGGTGGTGTTATAGACGGTTGCCCCGCAGGAATTACTTTGGATTTTGATGCTATTCAAAATGAATTAGATCGCCGTAAACCTGGACAGTCCGCCATTGTAACCCAGCGCAAAGAACCCGATACAGTAGAATTTTATTCAGGTATTTTTGAAGGTAAAACTACAGGAACCTCCATTGGTTTTGCCATTCACAATACCAACCAAAAATCGAATGACTATGGTCATATTAAAGACTCCTACCGCCCATCACATGCCGATTATGTGTATGATCAAAAATATGGTTTTAGGGATTATCGCGGCGGTGGCAGAAGCTCGGCCCGCGAAACAGCCAGTAGAGTAGTGGCTGGGGCTATTGCAAAACAGGTTTTAATTAATTTAAAAATCAATGCTTTTGTTACGCAAGTAGGTACTTTAAAATTAGATAAAAACTATAAAGACTTAGATTTTTCATTGATAGAAAGTAATCCTGTTCGTTGTCCAGACCCCGCGACAGCCGCAAAAATGGAGAAATATATCAAAGATATTCGAAAAGAAGGAGATACTATTGGTGGTGTTATTACTTGCGTTATTCAAAATGTTCCCGTGGGATTAGGGGAACCCGTTTTTGATAAATTGCATGCCGAATTAGGAAAAGCAATGCTCTCTATCAATGCCGTAAAAGGTTTTGAATATGGCAGCGGTTTTGAAGGTGTAACTATGAAAGGTAGTGCACATAACGACCAATATAATCCTGACGGTACTACAAAAACAAATTATAGTGGTGGTATTCAAGGCGGAATCTCTAACGGAATGGATATTTATTTTAATGTTGCTTTTAAGCCTGTGGCTACTGTAATTCAACCTTATACGACCATTGACAAGGATGGAAATGAAGTAAAAACACAAGGAAAAGGGCGTCATGATCCTTGCGTGGTTCCTAGAGCTGTACCGATTATTGAAGCTATGGCGGCTATGGTGCTGTTAGACTTTACTTTACGCAATAAGGCTTCAAATTTATAAGCCCGTTTTTGGTGTTTTCGTTTTCAAAATAGTATCTTTCAAAAACTATTATTTACTTTTTAAAGTAAATAAAACGATTAAAACTCAAAATAATCAGCTTAAACCATTTTATGAATATGAAAAAATTAGCGTTACACTGGCAGATATTACTAGGAATGTTACTAGGTATTGTATTTGCTCTAGTCTTAGTACAAGTAAGTTCTCTTTCTCCAGAACAACTCAAAGAAATTGAAAATGCACAAACAGAAATTGTAAATCTAAACGCTGATAAAAAAGAATTAAAGGAGCAACTATCAAAGCTCACCGATGACTATGGCGCAACTAATATCAACACTTTTGAGTTTCACCAACAGAAATCTATTATCGAATTAGAAATAGACAGATTAGATACAAGGATTATAAATCTCAAAAAAATATCCTCTCAACAAACTTGGGCACAAAGCTTTATTAGTGATTGGATAAAACCATTCGGAACTATATTTATCAATTCACTAAAGTTAATCGCTATCCCACTAATTCTAGCGGCATTGATTAAAGGGGTTTCAGATTTAAAGGATATTTCAAGTCTTTCTAAAATGGGATTTAAAACTATATCTATATACGTTTTAACCACTATAATCGCTGTTTCTATTGGGTTAGGCGTAGTAAGTATTATAAAACCGGGAAGCAGTATTACCGAAGATACCCGAAATGAACTTATAGAAGCGTACGCAGGTGATGCAGAAATGAAACAAAAAGATGCCGCTGCTCAGAAAGAAGCAGGACCGCTGCAAGCGCTAGAAGATTTAGTGCCCAGTAATATTTTTGAAGCTGCGGCCAGCAATAGCAATATGCTACAAGTGATCTTTTTTGCTATATTTTTTGGTGTCGCATTAATATTAATCCCCGAAGATTTGGCTGAACCTGTAAAAAAGTTTTTTGACGGTTTTAATGAAATCATACTGAAAATGGTTGATTTAATTATGCTGGCAGCACCTTACGGTGTTTTTGCGCTCATGGCAGCTTTAGTGATTGAAGCACCAAGTGCCGATTTATTTAAGGCCTTAGGAATGTATGCTTTTTGTGTTGTTTTGGGTTTGGCATTAATGGTAGTCGTTTATATGATATTTGTAAAAGTATATGCGAAAAAATCGCCCTTGTTTTTCTTACAAGGAATGGCACCAGCTCAGCTATTAGCGTTTTCTACAAGCTCTAGCGCGGCAACCTTACCAGTAACTATGGAAAGAGTTACAGAGCATATAGGGGTGGAAGAAGAAGTGGCTAGTTTTGTATTGCCTATTGGTGCAACCATTAATATGGATGGTACAAGTTTGTACCAAGCGGTGGCAGCGGTTTTTATTGCTCAAGCCTTTGGGATGGATTTATCTTTCGGAACACAACTCGGAATTATTGCAACGGCAACCTTAGCCTCAATAGGTTCTGCAGCAGTTCCAGGAGCAGGTATGGTGATGCTTGTGGGCGTTTTAGGCTATGCAGGTATTCCTGAAGCTGGTCTAGCCTTAATTTTTGCGGTGGACAGACCTTTAGATATGTGTAGAACCGTAGTAAATGTTACAGGAGATGCCACCGTTGCTACAGTAATTGCAAAATCTGTGGATAAACTACATGACCCTAAAGTGAAAAATTGGGATGATAATTTAAAAATTAAGGTTTAAAAATTGTCAATACTTTTCAAAAGAATACTTAGTTTTAATTTGAAAAGAAAATATAGCATCTTATTGGATTTAAAAATAGTACTAGCTTAGGAAATTTTAATCAATGGCCTTTAAAAAATATTTTAGTTTAATAGTCTTAATAATTTTAACTTTAGGATGACATAGGGATAAAGAGAATGATTTAAATCTTTTAATCATTCTAATTTTTTAAATAATTGAAACAGAAAAATCCAAGCTTATGCTTAACTTAGTAGCAATCAATTAAAAATGAGATCTAATTATGAAACATCTTTTTACACTACTTATTTTTTCGGGAATACTAACTTCCTGTAACCCATCTGATAAAAATAAAAATGCCACCCAGGATTCGACTGAAGTTGAAAAAGCTGTGGATAGTTTGGCAAATATTCCTCCCAAACAATTAAAGGCAATTGATACGGACGAAGCTTTAATTGCAACGGCATTAATGGCTGCGCCCGAGGCAAGTAGAGCGGGATCTAAAGTTATTGGGTATAATATGGCTGGAGAATTTGTAACGCTGAAAGAAGGGGATAATGAATTTATTGTACTTGCAGATAACCCTAAGCAAAATGGTTTCAATGCTGCATGTTATCATAAAGACCTTGAGCCATTTATGGCAAGGGGAAGAGCCTTGAGAGCTGAAGGAAAAAGCGCTCAAGAAGTAAATGATATCCGTGAAGCCGAAATGAAATCGGGTCAACTTAAAATAACTACTGGAGCGACTTCGCACATCTACTACGGCGCGAAAGCAATGTATGATCCTGAAACTTCAAAAGTTGAAGATGCCCAGCTCCGCTTTGTGGTATATATGCCTTATGCCACTGCAGCATCTACAGGTTTACCAGAAACTCCAATGGCACCTAACCATCCTTGGATTATGGATCCAGGAACACATCGAGCACATATTATGATTTCACCCTTATCAGGAGAAAGAGAGTAGGCAAAGTGAATAACAAAGCTATGATGGTCTAAAATACCATCATTTTTTCATTTGAATGAAATTCAATGGTTTACATAAAAATTAGGTCACGGCAGTTGGCAGCTGTAATTAGATGGCAAACATTAAAAAAATGAGAAAAAAATTTGAAATATTAGGACTTTGTATTGGTTGGTTTGCTATTATAACTCAGTTTTTCTTGATGTTTCATAACAGACAAACGGGCATATCCGAAATGATCATTCGTTTTTTTAGTTTCTTTACTATTTTAACGAACATTTTAGTGGCACTATATTTCACAACAGCTACTTTCAAATTAAAGATCATTCCGTTCAAATGGCTTTTATCTAAAGGAGCATTAACAGCCATCACCGCGTTTATCATCATAGTAGGATTGGTTTATCAAATAGCATTGAGACACATTTGGCAACCTGCTGGATTACAGCGTATTGTTGATGAATTATTGCATACCATTATTCCCTTGTATGTATTTATTTATTGGTGTTGTAATATCAATAAAAATGATTTACAATTAAAACCGATTTTCTCTTGGATATTGTATCCACTATTTTACATAGTATTCTTGCTATTTAGAGGGAATTTATCCGGGTTTTATCCCTATCCATTTTTAAATGTGAGTGACATTGGATATGACCAAACGCTAATAAATATTGCTATTGTTTTCGGAGCAACTTTATCAATGCTGACCATCTTATTACTGATTGGAAAAGTAATAATCACAAAACAATCAAAAACTGTATTATGATAAAAACTAAGCCCATATTACTCATTACAATTTTTGCCTTAATTATAATGTCTTGTGCTACCAAAAAGAATATTTCTGAAAAGAAACTTTACGGCACAACTTGGGAGTTGGAATATATTTCTGAACCACGTATTGCCTTTGATGGCTTATATCATGACAAAAAACCAAAAATTTCTTTTAATAAAGAAAAAAACCAAGTATCGGGCAATAATAGTTGCAATGGCTACACAGCAGATTATACGCTAACTAGCAATTCTATTTTTTTCGGCGAACCTGGACCTTCAACTATGATGTTTTGTGGCGAAGGAGAAAAAGTGTTTTTGAATATGATAAAGAAAATCAACAAATATAACTTTGACCATGACGGAAAATTAAATCTGATGATAGATGATGTATCTATGATGCGCTTTAAAAAAACGGATACCTCAGCTATTAGTGATTCAGCAGAATCAAAACAAACAACGATTGCTATAAACCAAATGAATGCTAAAACTGATGAATATTTTCAAGCATCGGGAACAGAACCTTTTTGGAGTTTAGAGCTATCAGAAGAACATATTAAACTAAAAACAATAACAGATTCTATCATAACTCCCTATAAAGAACCTTTACAGGCTATGGATAGCAATGTAAAAATGTATGCAATTGAAACAGGATCCAACCAGCTCAATATCCAAATTACCCAATCGGAATGCACCAATGCAATGTCTGGCAAGGTTTCGCCATACAAAGTATTTATTGAATACAAGCATAACGCAGAGCCATCGTTGCATATTCTAAAAGGTTGCGGTACTTACAAAACCGATTATCGATTACACGATATTTGGGTTCTGGAAAAACTGAACGGGAAAAATATGGGTAAAACAGATTTCAACAACGATTTACCGTTAATTGAAATAAATAGCACGACAAATACATTTACAGGTTTTGCAGGTTGCAACAGAATGAACGGTAAGCTGTATTGTGAAAAAAATTTATTGCGATTTATTGACATTGCAACTACCAAGATGATGTGCGATTCCAACAACAATGAAAATGCGTTTTTAAGTGCATTGCGCAGTGCGACAACTTATAAAATAGAAAACAATCGCCTTTTACTTTCCAACCTAATAAAAGAATTATTAATATTCAAAAAAATAGATTAAACATTAACCATAATTCAAAAAATATGAAAAAATTAGTTTTATTAACATTTGCAATAGTTTCGATGGTAGCTTGTAAAGAGAACACAAAAACAGAAAACCAATCGATAATAAAAGATGAAAATATGGTTGAGAAATCATCTGAAAAACCGATTTTGGAAACAGGTTGTTATGAGTACAATAGCGATGGCAACAAAATTAAAATGAAAATCACCGAAGCAAGCGAAAACGTATCTGGAGACCTTAACATAGCCTACTACGAAAAAGATGCCAATCAAGGAAAATTCTTTGGTAAACTGAATGGCGATAAGCTTATTGGTAATTATACGTTTAATTCTGAAGGAAAAGAAAGTTCAAGGGAGATGGCATTTTTAGTTAAAGACAACAAGCTCATTGAAGGTTTTGGAGATTTGAATGAAGATGGAACAAAATTTAAGGATGTGAAAACCCTTAAATACAATGCTACAATGCCTCTAACAAAAGTAGATTGCGATAAATGAAGAGCTGAATGTTTGTTTGTAAACGGTAAATCATTTTCCGAGTTAAATCAGACCTGTTTAGAATTAACTACCCTGAACATTAAACTAAATCCTTTAAAAAATGGAGCAATAAATAAAGGCAAAATTGCTTATGTATTATTTGATGATAATAAAAAATCAGCAGAGATTTTCTTCCCTTTTGAAAACAAAGGCATCGTTTTAACAAAAACGGCCGAAAGCAATTGGAGCAATTTAGATTATAAACTGATTGCCTGGAAGGGTTACGTCATTCAAAAAAACGAAATTGCTATTTTTGGTGGAGATTAGAATTAGTCATAAAGTATTCATTAATGCACCATTTCACTTAAACAATAAATACTTATTTGATAAATAAAAGCTTAAATTTAAACGATGAAATTAGCCATTTTATTCTTATTTGTTTTCTTCATAGTACTGAAAGCAAATTCCCAAGACTTACCAGCAATAGAAGATAAAGTTTACTTAAAAACATTATCCCAACGTTGGGAATTGAATAAAGAAGATAAAAAAGGAACTTTTAGGTTAGTTTCTTATAAACCGTTTTACATAACAGCAGGCAGACGGACTGATAATCCTAATGAACAACCCTTTAGTGAAAATCCAGATTATAGTTCAACAGAGTCTAAACCATACAACAATTACGAATCCCGATTTCAGTTGAGTTTTAAAACCAAGGTATTAGAATCCTTTTTGTTCGGGTCTGGTGATTTATGGATTGGTTATACGCAAGTTGCGCATTGGCAGATATACAATACTGAGTTATCAAGACCTTTTAGAGAACTAAATTACGAGCCAGAGGTAATACTAAATTTCCCTTTGAATTTTAAGTTTTTAGGATTTGATTTCCGAATGGTTGGTGTAGGTTTTAATCATCAATCCAATGGAAGAGATTTACCTAGATCAAGAAGCTGGAACAGGCTTATGTTTAATTTTGCGATGGAAAGAAAAAATCTTCTAATTAACTTAAAACCTTGGATAAGGCTAAAAGATGAAGTTGATGAAAATCCTTTGATTACTACTTATATAGGACGTGCGGAAGCTTTTGCTACTTACAAACTAAAAAAACATATTTTTCACGTTATTACAACCAATTCTTTATCCTTTGATGACAATCATGGTAGTATGCAATTCAACTACATCTATCCACTAAAGGCAAATATTAATGCCCAACTGCAAATTTTTAATGGTTACGGAGAAACTTTAATAGATTATAACCACAAACAAACAACGGTAGGTATTGGTATCTCTTTCATTGATTGGTAAGTTTATTCTTGTATCGGTTTATACCGCTCAAAATTATATATTCTATAAAGCATTTGATATTATATTAATTGCTTTAAATAATGATTAAAGCATACTTTAATTCAAATTTAATTAGATCAATACATTGGTAAAAAGTATCTTTATTTATCAAAACAAAGGTGTCTTTTTTAAGCAAAAGGTTAGTACGAAATTGGAATAATGGAAATTATAAACTCAAGGCTTGAAAAGGCTATGTAATTCAAAAAATTGGAAAAGCAATTTTTGGGGGCAATGGCCTCTAAAAGAATAACACTTTTCCAAGATCGCTTAGCACCTGCACTAATTATGCGCACCGATGTAAACATTTTGTGAGTATAGAAATTTGAGCTCTGACTACCCCGAAAAAAGCATGTAGTTCGTAACAACATATTACAGATTAAATATTAAAACGACAATAACCAGAATGAAAATAAATTTGATTAGCGATACGGTTACAAAACCCACAAAAGGCATGTTAGAAGCCATGATGCAAGCCCAAGTGGGCGATGATGTTTTTAAAGAAGATCCATCCATTAATATTTTAGAAAGTCGTGTTGCTAAAATGTTCAATAAAGAAGCTGCACTTTTTTTTCCGAGTGGCACTATGGCCAATCAAACAGCTATTAAATTACACACACAACCAGCCGAGCAGCTAATTTGTGATAAATACGCACATATTTACAATTATGAAGGCGGCGGTGTAAGTTTTAATAGTGGAGTTTCTTGCAAGTTAGTCGATGGCCATCGCGGCATGATGACTGCTGACCAAGTAGCGGCAGCGATAAATCCTCCAGATTTTTATCACAGTCCATTAACAACTTTAGTGTCCATAGAAAATACCACGAACAAAGGTGGAGGGGCTTGTTGGGATTTTGAAGAATTAAAAAAAATTAAGGTGGTTTGTGAAGAACACCATTTAGGCTACCATTTAGATGGGGCAAGACTATGGAACGCATTGGTTGCCAAAAATGAAACTGCTCAACAATACGGAAATTTATTTGACACCATAAGTATTTGTTTCAGTAAAGGCCTAGGGTGTCCTGTAGGTTCGGTTTTAGTGGGAGACAAAAAAGTCATGCAAAAAGCGTTGCGCGTGCGTAAAGTTTTAGGAGGCGGTATGCGACAAGCCGGGTTTTTAGCGGCTGCTGCAAGTTATGCTTTAGACCACCACATACCACGATTGGCGGATGACCATAAAAAAGCAAAAGAAATAGGCCAGGTACTCCAAAATTTAGCCTTTATAAAAAAAGTGGAACCTATAGAAACCAATATCATTATTTTCGAAATAAATGAACAGCAAATAAACGCTGAAAGTTTTCTAAAAAAATTATTAGAGCATCATGTACAAATTATCGGGATGGGTCAGGGTAAATTGCGAATTGTTACACATTTAGACTATACCGATGTTATGCACGAAGAATTTCTTAGGATACTAAATAAACTATAAATTATTCAAGATATTTTTAATTCCATTTTCCATTCCCGCCTCCGAGTTATATTGATCGGAAGTGCCTATAATTTGTCCTTTTTCATTTTTTAAACAAAAAAGAAATAAACCTTTATGGTTAGTATTGCGTTCAAATAATTTGATTTTGTTTGTGGTGTTGTTGATTGACCTAAGGGTAGCAGTCATTTCTTCTTCAGTGTTAAAAGAAATGCTTTTAAAAAGCGTGTCACCTTTTTTATTTTTGAACTCAAAATAGGGATTGTCTTTATGGTAAATTTCAATTTTTAACATAGCGTTTATTTTAGTGTCAAAGTAGTGAAAAACAAACTGAATGGAAAATAATTTTTTTTGAGAAAGATAAATAGATTTTGAATTTGGAAGTGCATTTCAACAACATAACTTACTTTTTTATGAGATGATTTTTCGTCAAACCTAAAAATCGTATTTTCAAAAAACCATCAGCTATCAACGAATAGCGATTAACTACCAACAAACCTCATTTCTTCAAGTATTTATCCAAGAATTCTTCATGGTAACTTATTTCTCCATTCATGCTATAGCCAGACAAAGCGCCCAATTGCTTTCCATCTTTGTTGATTATGGTAACCAAAGGAACAGCACCTCTTTTATTTAATTTGGATGCCAGCTCTCTATTATGCTTAATTTGGTTTTCATCTAATAAATATCTATTTCTAGGGATATCAACATAAAGTAAAATGTATCCCTCGGCATATTTATCAAAAGCAGTGGTTTCAAAAAAATCTTTTTTCAAAGCAATACAAGGTTGGCACCAATCACTTCCTGTAAAATAAACCAGAATGTTCTTTTTTTCTTTATCTGCCGCTTTTAAAGCTTCGTCATAATTGGTAATCCATTCTTTTTTTAAACTTACTTTTAAATTTCCCTGTGCATTTAAACACAAAGGAAATAATAGTAAGATAATTATTTTTTTCATCTTAATTTTTTGTTTGATATTATTTAAAAAACGAATCCATTCCTGGAATATTGGGCATACCTTCTTTTGCAACGGCGGCAATTTCAATTTCGTTAAGACTTGTTGCTCTTTCAATAGCCTTATTTAAAACTAAAACTAGGTAATCTTCTAGTTGCTCTTTATCTTGTAGTAAGCTGTCGTCAATGTTAATATTTTTTATAACGCTGTTTGCTGTAATCGTTATTTTTAATTTATCATCACTTGATTTTTCATCAATTAAAACCGAATTTAAGCGTATTTTTGTGGCTTTAATTTTTTCTTGGGTATCTTTTAGTTTTCCCATCATTCCCATTAAATCTCCAAACATAAAATTGAATTTAAAATATTGCTTTAATCAAAATTACTAAATTGACACCATAAATCAGTTGTAAGTCTTAATTTTGCACTTTCTTTTTAAAAGTGATACTACAAACATGATCCAGAATACCTTCCCGATTGCAAAGAAGATACCTAAAAAATTAGAAATTCATAATGATACCCGAATTGATGAATTTTATTGGTTAAAAGATAGAGAAAATAAAGATGTAATTTCTTATTTGAATGAAGAAAAGAGTTATTATGAGGAAATGACGGCTCATACCTTGCCATTTCAAAAGAAGCTTTTTAAAGAAATGAAGTCAAGATTAAAGGAAGACGATTCTTCAGTTCCTTATCATCAAAATGGCTATTGGTACGCAACACGTTACGAAATTGGCAAAGAATATCCTATCTATTCCAGAACTCAAGATATCCCGAACGCTTCACCTCAAGAACTGTTTAATTGTAACGAAATGGCTGAGGGTTTCGATTATTTTAGTTTGGGCGGAATTGCCGTAAGTTCTAATAATAATTTAGCCGTTTTTGGAGTAGATACGGTATCGAGAAGAGAATATACTTTACAAGTTAAAAATTTAATTTCTGGTGAAATTTATGCTGATATTATAGAGAAAACTACAGGTGGGGCTGTTTGGGCGAACGATAATAAAACCTTTTTTTACAGCAAAAAAGACCCGATAACTTTGCGTTCAGATAAAGTATTTAAACATATTTTAGGTACTTCGGTTGAAGATGATGTGGTGGTTTTCCATGAAGAGGATGAAACGTTCAATTCTTTCGTTTATAAAACAAAATCAAAAAAATATATCATTATAGGTTCTTCGAGTACCTTAACTACAGAATATAGATTTATAAAAGCAAATACTCCAGAAGCAGAATTTACTATATTTTCTAAGCGAGAACGCGGATTAGAATACTCCTTAGCACATTACAATGGTAATTTTTACGTGTTAACAAATAAAGATAATGCCATCAATTTTAAAATAATGAAAGTGTCCGAAACAGATACCGTTTCTGAACATTGGCAAGAATTTATTCCGCACAGAGAACATGTTTTATTAGAAGACATCGAAATATTTAAAGACTATTATGTGCTCTCTGAGCGCGAAAACGGTTTGAATAAAATAAAAATAGTGCGTTGGGATACTGAGGAAAGCTATTTTTTACCGTTTAATGATGAAACATACACGGCCTATGTAAGTACAAATCCTGATTTTGATACTGAAATTTTAAGATACGGTTATAATTCGTTAACAACTCCTAGTTCCGTTATCGATTTTAATATGCGCACGCTTGAAAAAGAGATTAAAAAAGAGCAAGAAGTGTTAGGTGGAAAATTTGATAAAAATAACTACAAATCAGAACGCATCTGGGCTACAGCCAAAGATGGCGTAAAAATACCCATGTCCGTCGTATATCATAAAGACACCAAATTAAATGGCTCTAGTCCCCTTTTTCAATACGGTTATGGCTCTTACGGATATACTCTAGACCCACATTTTTCAACGGTAAGGTTAAGTTTATTAGATAGAGGTTTTATTTATGTGATTGCCCATGTACGTGGCAGCGAGTACTTAGGACGAAAATGGTATGAAGATGGAAAATTATTACATAAAAATAATACGTTTACAGATTTTATAGATTGCTCTAAATATTTAATTGAGCATAACTATACAAGTCCAAAACATTTGTACGCGTCGGGCGGCTCCGCAGGCGGTTTGTTAATGGGGGCCATCATAAATATGCAACCAGAATTGTACAATGGTATTATTGCAGCGGTGCCTTTTGTTGATGTAGTTACCACCATGCTCGATGATACCATACCGCTTACTACCGGTGAATATGACGAATGGGGAAACCCCAATGACAAAGAATATTACGATTATATAAAATCGTATTCTCCCTACGATAATGTTACGGAAAGAGCCTATCCTAATATGTTGGTTATTTCTGGTTTTCACGATTCGCAAGTGCAATACTGGGAACCTGCAAAATGGGTAGCTAAACTAAGAGATAAAAAAACTGATGCCAATATTTTACTTTTTGATATAAATATGGATGTAGGTCATGGCGGTGCTTCAGGGCGTTTTGAGTCTCTAAAAGAGGTCGTTAAAGAATATACTTTTTTAATGGATTTAGAAAAGAAAATCGATTAATCAAAAAAAAAATATAAATTTGCACTTTAAATATTGGTTTTTCAGCTGCTAAATAGAGAAACCATTAGCTTAAAACTTATAACCAACTATGGAAAATAAGATCAACGCTCACAACAATATTTTAGAACTAATAGGGAATACTCCCTTAGTAAAATTAAATAGGATAGCGGAAAATTTAACGGGTAACTTTTATGCTAAAGTAGAAGCTTTTAATCCAGGACATTCCTCCAAAGATAGAATTGCGAATTTCATCATCGAGGAAGCTGAACGTAAAGGCTTACTAAAACCAGGAAGTACTATTATTGAAACAACCTCAGGAAATACAGGTTTTAGTATTGCCATGGTAAGCATTATAAAAGGCTACAAATGTATCTTAGCGGTAAGTTCAAAATCTTCTCCTGATAAAATAGATATGTTGCGGTCTATGGGTGCAAATGTATTTGTATGTCCTGCTCACGTAGCACCAGAAGATCCAAGATCATACTATGAAGTAGCTAAACGTTTACACCAAGAAACGCCAAACAGTATCTACATCAATCAATATTTTAATAGTTTAAACACAGAAGCTCATTATAGAACCACTGGACCCGAAATTTGGAAACAAACCAATGGTAATATTACCCATTTAATAGCGGCAAGTGGTACAGGTGGCACTATTTCTGGTACTGCAAAATACCTTAAAGAGCAAGCACAGAATGCTGGAACTGAGGTTAAAATTATTGGGGTTGACGCCTATGGTTCTGTTTTAAAAAAATACCACGAAACGAAATTATTTGATAAAAAAGAAATTTATCCTTACCGAATTGAAGGTTTAGGAAAAAATTTGATTCCGACGGCCACTAATTTTGATGTTATTGATAAATTTGTAAAGGTTACCGATGAAGATAGCGCGCATACAGCGAGAGAGATTTCTAAAACAGAAGGCATGTTCGTAGGTTATACTAGTGGTGCGGCTTTTCAAGCTGTAAAGCAATTAAATGACGAAGGCGAATTTAACGAAAACAGCAATGTAATCATTATTTTTGCAGATCATGGCTCTCGTTATATGAGTAAAATATATAGTGATGAATGGATGAAAAATCAAGGATTTTTAGACGATAAAAGGGTTGAGCAGACCCAAGAAATTCAGTTTATAAAATAAATATCAAACTTAAATTTTCATACCTGCAGCACCTAAATTCGGGTGCTGCTTTTTTTTGTGTTCATATTTTTATGAATACATGTTAAAAATCTTTACTTTTGCCCTAAATTAATTGTATAGATGAAGGATTTATTTGAAAGAATAATCGCGAACAAAGGACCACTAGGCAAATGGGCCTCACAGGCTGAGGGATATTTTGTATTTCCAAAACTAGAAGGTCCCATTTCTAATAGAATGAAATTTCAAGGCAAAGAAGTACTTACTTGGAGCATCAATGATTATTTAGGACTGGCTAATTTGCCTGAAATAAAAAAAGTTGATGGTGATGCAGCAGCAGAATATGGTGCAGCGTACCCAATGGGTGCTCGTATGATGAGTGGCCACACTGATTTTCACGAACAATTAGAACAAGAATTAGCTGATTTTGTAAGTAAAGAATCAGCTTACTTATTAAACTTTGGATATCAAGGGATTATGTCGTGTATTGATGCACTAGTATCAAAAGATGATATTATTGTTTATGATGTAGATGCACACGCATGTATTATTGACGGTGTTCGCCTGCACATGGGTAAACGTTTTACCTTTAAACATAATGATATTGAAAGTTTAGAAAAAAACCTAGATCGTGCTACAAAAATGGCCGAACAAACTGGAGGAGGTATTCTAGTAATTTCTGAAGGTGTTTTTGGAATGCGCGGCGAGCAGGGCAGATTAAAAGAAATTGTAGCTTTAAAAGAGAAATACAATTTCAGATTTTTAGTGGATGATGCTCATGGTTTTGGTACTTTAGGAAAAACGGGTGCTGGAGCAGGTGAGGAGCAAGGCATTCAAGATGGTATTGATGTATATTTTGCTACTTTTGCAAAGTCTATGGCAGGTATCGGAGCCTTTTTAGCTGCAGATAAAGAAATTATAGATTATTTAAAATACAATTTACGTTCCCAAATGTTTGCTAAGTCATTACCCATGATTTATGTAAAAGGAGCCTTAAAGCGTTTAGATATGTTGCGTACCATGCCAGAACTTAAAAATAAGCTTTGGGAGAATGTAAACGCATTACAAAACGGATTGAAAGAACGTGGTTTCGATATCGGTACTACTACAAGTTGTGTTACTCCCGTTTATTTAAACGGAAGTATTCCGGAGGCAATGGCACTAGTGAAAGATTTGCGTGAAAACCACGGTATTTTCTGTTCAATCGTCGTTTATCCCGTTATTCCAAAGGGATTAATATTGTTAAGAATGATTCCGACAGCGACACACACTTTAGAAGATGTTAGAGTTACTTTAGAGGCTTTCTCTGTAATCCGTGATAGATTGCAAAATGGCACCTACAAAAGATTATCAGCTGCCGTAGCAGCGGCTATGGGTGAATAGATACCTTTTTTGATAAAAAGAAAAATCCCAAATGCTACCTTAGTATTTGGGATTTTTTGTGGTTTTACCTCACCTTCGGAGAGGTCTAAAATTGCTTTTTAGCAGTTTTCGGTTGAGGACTTAGTTTAATCCAATTCCTTCCGATACGTGCTTCTTCGTTTATAAATTTCAGGATCAAAGTTTTTCCATAATTGCCTAATGGCCATATTGTCGGCTAATTCAGGTGTTCTTATACAATCTTTAATGCCTTTTGCAGTAAACGTTTCATAACATTCATTAAAAATTATAGCCGTAACGCCTTTGTTTTGATAATCAGGATGAACACCAATCAAATAAAAAATAACTTCTTTACTGTTCTTTTTTGCATTTAATAAATGAAAAATACCAGTCGGGAATAATTTTCCTTTCGCTTTTTGCAGTGCCCTTGAAAAGGACGGCATCACAATACTAAAAGCTATTAATTTATCATGTTCATCCAAAACAAATTTTATGTATTCGGGGTTGATAAAACTGATGTATTTTTTCTTGAAATATGCTTTTTGAATATCGTTTATGGGCACAAAAGAGGAAAGTGAAGCATAGGATTCATTAAATAAATCGAACATTTTATCTGCCCACGGCATTACGTCTTTAGTTTTAGTAAAATTTAGAGGTTTTAGCTTGTATCTTTTTTTTATTAGTTCGTTGGCTTTAGCATAAAATTTAGGGTCAGCATTTTTAAATGGAAATTTATTTTCCACATATTCCTTTTCCATTACAAAGCCCAGCTTTTCGTAATGATTTACATAGTAAGCGTGATTATACCAAGTAATCATTGTACCTATATGGTCAAAACCATAAGTAAGCACGCCAACTTTGTCTAAATTAGAAAACCCAACAGGACCTTCCATATAGTCGAGTTGGTGTTGCTTGCCAATTTCTTCAACTTTTACCAGTAATGCTTTTGACACTTCAAAATCATCAATAAAATCAAACCAACCAAAGCGCATTTTTGATACTTTTTGTTCATTAATTTCAATCCAATTGGCAATAGCGGCAACGCGGCCAACTAGCATATTATCGCTATAGGCTAAAAATAGCCTTACTTGAGCATCTTTAAAAGCCGGATTTTTATCTTTATCAAAAGTCTCCATTTCATCTGCAATAATAGGTGGAACCCAATATGGAGAATCTTTATATAAGGAAAACGGAAATTTTACAAACTTTTTTAAGTCCGTTTTGTTGGTGACTTCTTGTATGGTTATCATTGCTTTTGTTTTATGTATCAAAAATACAATATAAAGCTAAGTACTTTGTTTTGCCCTTAAGAAATGTTTTTTCGTTTAAGAGTTTATTAGTTTAGATATTTTCTCTTTTATCTTATCTTTTCATATCTCATGTTTCTTTATCAACCCAACGCACTATATTTGTCTTTTATAACCAATCTATGAGTTTTACACTTTTATCATCACCATTACAGGGCTTTACCGATTTTCGTTTTCGGAATGCATTTCAGCAATTTTTTGGTGGAATCGACACTTTTTATGCTCCTTACATTCGTTTAGATGGTAAAATGGCCATAAAATCATCATATCAGCGCGATTTACAACTAGAAAATAATACCACCATAAATGTTATTCCGCAAGTGATGACGAATGATGCGGAGGAGTTTTTATTTGTTGTGAAATATATTCAAGAATTAGGCTATAAAGAACTCAATTGGAATTTGGATTGTCCTTACCCTATGGTTACCAAGCGAGGAATGGGTTCAGGATTGATAAAGGAAGCGGATAAAATAGATCATATTCTGCATCGTGTTCACGCTGAGACTGATGTTATTGTTTCCATGAAAATGCGAATGGGGTATGAAAATACCAGCGAAATATTAGACACATTTCCTGTATTAGAAAAATACCCCATTAAAAATATTGCCATTCACGCCCGTATTGGCAAACAATTATACAAAGGTGGTGTGGACTTAGATGCTTTTCAACGTTGTGTAGAAAGTACAAGTCACAAATTGTATTACAATGGGGATATTACCACGGTGGCACAATTTAAAAAAATGCAAGAGCGTTTTCCGAGTATTAACCATTTTATGATTGGGCGCGGATTGATTGCAGACCCTTTTTTACCTAGTATGATAAAGGCTGATACATCCATATATCCAACCAATAGATTTGATGTTTTTAAAGCATTTCATGACACTATATACCAACAGTACGACGAATTTTTATCTGGACCAACGCCAATAAAAATGAAAATGTTAGGTTTTTGGGAATTCTTTTCCCAATCTTTTTCTGATCCACAAAAGGCTTATAAAGCCATTAAAAAGGCAAACAACCCAGCGGCGTATCAAAGTGCCGTAACCGAAATTCTTAAAAAAGAAATGACTTTGGCTTAATCTATTCCATTACCTTTGCGGCACTATTTTATTCCTAATTTTGAAAGACGTTTTACTCATAACCCCACCTTTTACGCAATTAAATACACCGTATCCGGCAACGGCTTATTTAAAAGGGTTTTTGAATACCAGGCATATCTCTTGCTATCAAATAGATTTAGGGATAGAAGTTATTCTGGAATTATTTTCAAAACAAGAACTTCAAAATATATTTAATTTCGCTCAGGAAAACAATACTATAAGGTCTGAAAATTGCCATCGTATTTATGCATTAAAAGATGGCTATATCAATACTATTTCGCTTGTTATTGGTTTTTTACAAGGAAAAAATCCCACTTTTGCCAGACAAATATGCACCAATGGTTTTTTACCAGAAGCTTCACGTTTTCAGCAATTAGATGATTTGGATTGGGCTTTTGGTGAAATGGGCCTGCAAGATAAAGCCAAGCATTTGGCTACTTTGTATTTAGAGGATTTGTCTGATTTTATTGTAGAAGCGATAGACGCTAATTTCGGATTTAGTCGTTATGCAGAACGCTTAGGCAGAAGTGCTAATTCGTTTAACGAATTGTATGATTTTTTAAGGGAAGATAGTACGTATATCGATAAAATAAGTTTGAGATTACTCGAAAAAACCATTCAAAAGATACAGCCTAAACTGATTGGTTTTTCAGTCCCTTTTCCAGGAAATTTATACAGTGCATTCAGATGTGCTCAATACCTTAAAAAACGCCATCCATCTATAAAAATAACTATGGGTGGTGGTTTCCCAAATACGGAATTGCGCTCGCTAACCGATAAAAGAGTTTTTGAGTTTTTTGATTATATCACTTTAGATGATGGCGAATTACCTGTTGAACTATTAGCCTGCCCCAACCTTTGCGAAGGAGGAGAATTTAAGCGTACTTTCGTTTTAGAAAACGGAAGCGTCGTTTACAAAAACAACACAAGCAAACCCGACTACAAACAAGTTGATCTTGGCACCCCTGATTATTCTGATTTACTTTTAGAAAGTTATATTTCTGTTATCGAAATCGCAAACCCAATGCACAGTTTATGGAGCGATGGTAGGTGGAATAAATTAACGATGGCGCATGGTTGTTACTGGGGAAAATGTACTTTTTGCGATGTCTCTTTAGATTATATAAAATTATACGAACCCATTGCAGCGACTATTTTGGTCGATAGAATGGAAGAACTAATTGCGCAAACTGGCGAAAACGGATTTCATTTTGTGGATGAAGCTGCGCCACCATCGCTAATGAAAGCTTTGGCTATTGAAATTATCAAAAGAAAACTAATCGTAACGTGGTGGACGAATATTCGCTTTGAGAAAAATTTCACAGCTGATATTTGTTATTTATTAAAAATTTCAGGTTGTATCGCAGTTTCTGGCGGTTTAGAAGTGGCTTCGGATCGCCTGCTTAAATTGATTGATAAAGGCGTAACCGTTTCTCAAGTTGCTCAGGTAACTCGTAATTTCACTGATGCGAATATTATGGTGCATGCCTATTTAATGTACGGCTATCCCACGCAAACGGTGCAAGAAACGGTGGATAGTTTAGAAATGGTACGTCAGCTTTTTGAAATTGGCATTTTACAATCTGGCTTTTGGCATCAATTTGCATTAACAGCGCATAGTCCAATTGGTCTAAATCCTTCAGAATACGGTATCATTCCCGATTTAAAAGAAATCTCTTTTGCTAATAATGATATCCATTTCAAAGATTCCACAGGCATAGATCATTCTAAATTCAGTTTCGGATTAAGAAAATCGCTTTTTAACTATATGCACGGAATTGGTTTTAAATCGCCGTTGCAAGCTTGGTTCGATTTTAGGATTCCTACAACACAAATTAAACCTAATTTTATTGAGGATAGCTTAAACACTGCTATAGATTTTAAAGTAAAACCAAACGTAAAAGTGATTTGGCTAGGTAGTTTACCGTTGCAGGAAACCTATTTAAAATCTAAAAAAGGGCAAACTTGGGAGCTATTAAAATTAACTTTTCATCACCATAGAAATACCACAGTTATTTCATTAGACAAAGAAAAAGGGGAGTGGCTAGTTCAAAATTTACCATTATGGCTGCTTAACCAAAACAGACAGATCTTATACAAAGAAGTAAAAGCAGATTTTGAAACTAATTTCGAAGATTTTGAGTTGTTTTGGTTTTCGAAACCAATTAATTCGTTGAAAACTATTGGTTTAATTACTGTTTAATAGTTATTGATTTATTTTCATCAACGCTGTTGAAGTCCGAAATTTAACAAAATTAAAGCCTTTAAAAAAAATATAAGTTACAAGTTTGGCTAAAATAGCATCTTCACACCATTTATTTTAGACCAGGAAATTTGGTTAGTAAAGGGTCTTGCCCACCCTACCTCAATAATAAGGAAGAAATTAAAAATCAATCTCCCCATTGTCATTTTTCTTTTTAGCCTTTTCAGCTTTTTTTAGATTTTTGATTTGCTTTTTGGTTGGCCCTAAATCAACGTCTTCAGCGCCGCGACCTTTTTTAGCTTCTTTTGCTTTTTTCTTCATAGATTTTTTTCCAATCTGTCCGTTTTCTCCCGCTTTTTGTTCGTCGATAGGTTTTGGTTTGTCAACATGCTTGTCTAACCTATAGGAAAAGCCCAGAGTGCCAAACATACGTGTGGGTGTATCTTTAAAACTACCGCCAAAAGTAATATCGGCTTGTAAGTTTGAAAAAAGCAAATGTGCTAAACCAGTTCTGTATAAGGCATCGGAGTACCTGTCGCTTTTAATACCTTGTTGTTCTAAAAAGATACTCCATTTAGGGTTTCTAAAAGCGTGGGTTAAGGAAACAATATAGCTCATTTCAGGAAACTCCGTGCCAATGCGGTCGTAAGCAATATTTGATATAAAAACAACTCTCGGCGATATTTTACTTTGCGTCGCTAACATTACTCTCGGAGAAGCTATAGGATCACCAGCAAAATACGGATTTTCACCCAATACAAAAGTTGCTCCTGCATATAAGGAAACGGCAGGTAATAAGTTTCGCCATTGAAATTTATTGTTGGCTCGCCAGCTATACAAGTTGGGTTTGTTGCGTTCCGGATTTTTGAAGGGGTCATAAATAAGATATTTTAATCCTAAGCGGTTCCGTGAAAAGTCGGTAAAAGTATCTTCCGTTAATGCGCTATTAAACACGATGTTTTCTCTTTGAAAAGTTCCTTCATAAAATATTTCCAAGCGTTCGAACAAAAGGCCGTAGCGTAAAGCCAAATCGGTGCTCCAAATATTCGCATCTGTCAATAAAATAGTATGTTCTTGTTGTTCAAAACCAATTCCAAATTCGGCCTGAATTACGTTTCTACCAACCGCATAAGCGCTCACAGATTGTCCCGGTCGGTTAGAGTTAATTACATCCGTATATTGCGCTTGCAAAGCAATTGCAAATAAAAATATAAGTGATGAAAATAGAATTTTTAAATGGCGTTTTTTATTAAAACAGGGGTTCTTTACTTTAATTTGTCTTTTAAACATACTTGTTATTAACTTTTTATAATGAGGATTCATTTCAGGTAATTTTAGATGCAAAGCCACAGTACAAAGCGGTTTTAATATTTTTTTAATATTTTTCAGGTTAAATTGAACGCTTATAATCGTATTTTTGACTATATTTTTTAAAAAGACATGGGTTTTATAACAACGATTTTAATCATACTCTTAGTATATTATGCAATTAAAATATTGCTTAAAATCTTCGCGCCTAAAATTTTGAATTACGCAGGTAAAAAAGCAGAGAAACATTTTAGAGAAAAATTTGAAGGTTTTGGAACACAGCAGCAAAACAAAACTACCGATGAAGGTGAAGTAATTATTGATACGAATAAAAATAAAAATCCTAAAAGTTCAAAAAACGTAGGAGAGTATATAGATTTTGAAGAAATTGATTAATTTCACTTTATAAATAAGCCTTTTAAATCTTATAAAATAATACAACCACTCCAAATGAAGCGTAATCTCAAAGCTTTTTTAATTCATTTTTTTGCCCTAGCCTTATTCATTTTTGTAGCTTTGGCTTATTTCACACCTATTTTACAAGGCAAAGTAATTTTCCAGTCCGATATTGCTCAATATACAGGAATGGCAAAGGAGCAAATAGATTTTAAAAAAAGAACTGGCGAAGAACCTTATTGGACGAATAGTGCTTTTGGAGGTATGCCCACCTTTCAGCTAGGCGCTCAATATCCGCATAATTATATTAAAAAATTAGACTTAGTCTTACGCTTTTTGCCTAGACCAGCCGATTATTTATTCTTATACCTACTCGGTTTTTATATTTTATTGTGCTGCTTAAAAGTCGATCATCGATTGGCTGTTTTAGGTGCTTTAGCTTTTGGCTTTTCTACCTATTTAATTATTATTTTAGGCGTTGGCCATAATGCTAAAGCACACGCTATAGCCTATTTACCAATGCTGCTTGGCGGAATTATTTTAGTATTCCGAAAAAAATATGTGT
>JBGSQM010000106.1:0-5764 GCA_041738035.1 Cellulophaga sp. | reverse complement strand
GCATCAGCGGAATCTTTCAACGCAAAAATTAAGGCATTTAGAGCCCAATTTAGAGGCGTTAGAAACGTAGAATTCTTCCTCTTTAGACTAACTAATATTTTTGCCTAAATGTAAAATCCCACAACTTTATGACTTGATCCCAATAACTGGTATAAGGTATAAAAAACGGATGGCCACTAAAACAAACAAAAAGCCTCGTAAAAAGGCTTTTTATTTATTCTTTTGTGAGACAAAAATAGTCAGTAGGTAATTGTTTCACTTTCATCGGTGCTTTAGGTCTTTAAAAAAATCCGAAGGCTGCTAAAATTAAGCATACAATCACCCCGATAAGAATAATAACCAAAACACCAACCATAAGAGTCAGGAATCCATTAAGCACTTTAGTGCCCATTGCAACTTCTTCCATAATGATTTGTTTTATCTAAAAGTATAAAATAAAAACCTAACAATTATAAATAAAGCGCAATAAATCGACAAGTGGCAAGTTAAAGGAGTTCTTTACTTACTTAGTCTTTTACTGAGTTCTTCTAATTCTACCCCTTTTGTCTCTGGCATCATAAATTTCACAAAGGCTAGTTGTAAAACCATCATAAAGGCAAAAAACATAAAAATAGGCCAAGGATTGTCTTTAAAGATGCCGCTTTCGCTATCTAAAAAAATAGGTGTGACCAAGGTAATGATTGCGGCAAAAACCCAATGTACTCCAGTACCCCATGACTGACCAGCGCCTCTCACTTTATTAGGGAAAATCTCAGAAATAAATACCCATATCACCGCTCCTTGCCCGATGGCATGTGAGGCAATAAAAACTAAAACAAAAAATAATAATAGGGTAGAAGAAGCTCCTGTATAAAAACACCAACCTACCATGCTTAAACTTATAATATAGCCAATTGAACCAATAAACATTAATTGTTTTCTACCTAGTTGATCAATTAGCCGAACCCCAACAAGCGTAAATATTAAATTAATAATTCCGATAGATATGGAGGCAAAAAGGGAGTCTTCTCCGCCTAAACCTGCCCGCTCTAAAATTTCGGGTGCATAATACAGTACAAAGTTAATTCCTGATAATTGGTTGAAAAAGGATATCAGAAAGGCCAATAAAATAGGTTTGTAATACCTTCCATTAAATAGTTTTTCTTTGGAAAAGTTCTGCTGCATCGACGCTTTTATTTCTTTTAGTTGGGCAGTAGCCAACACTTTGGTAGAAATGGTTTCTAATACCTTTAAGGCGCCATCATAGTCATTTTTAACAATAACCAACCATCTTGGGCTGCTGGGTATTTGTAATACCATAACCGTATAAATTACCGCAGGAATAGCTTCAACACCGAGCATCCAACGCCAATCGTTGATCCCATCAAAACCCTTTAAAAAGTAGTTTGAGATAAAGGCAATAAAAATTCCAAAAACAATATTAAATTGATAGGAAGCTCCAAGTTTGCCTCTGTTTTCTGCACTAGAAATCTCTGAAATATAAATAGGTGCCGCAACGGAAGATGCTCCCACACCTAATCCGCCAATAAACCGGAAGAAGGAAAATAAGTAAGGGTCAGGGGCAAGGGCAGAACCCAAAGCGGAAATGGTATAGAGAACCCCTATCCAAAACAAGGTTTTTTTTCTGCCTATTTTATCACAGGGAATGCTTCCTAAAAGAGAGCCAACCACTGTACCCCATAATGCCATGGACATGATAAAAGTACCGTGAAACCAAGGCGATGTATTCCACAGTTGTTTAATAGGTAAATTTGCTCCAGAGATAACTACCGTGTCAAAGCCAAATAAAAATCCGGCGAGGGCGGCGGTAAGGGCAATGCGTATAACTTTTGAATTCATCGGTTAGTTTGTTTTTTGTAAAACTAAGGAAAAATTCAAATTAAATCTTTTATGTAATTCATAATAACATCTGTAGCGCCTTTATGATCTGCGATGTACTTGCTGTTGACATTTTTTGTTTTGTTGTAATGCGCTTTAGAATTTAGTAATTGGGTCATTTGTGCCCTGAAATCTTCAAGAGTAGCAATAGAAATTACGCCCTTTTTGGCTACCAACTCTTCTGCTTCTTTAAAACCTCTATATTCAGGGCCAATAATTACAGGAATGTTAAAAACAGCAGGTTCTAAGGTATTGTGGAGTCCTGTTGCAAAACCGCCGCCAACATAAGCAATATCCGCATAGCTATATACTTTGGTTAACAATCCTATGTGATCGATAATTAAAACATCAAACTGAGAAATATCCTTAGAGTCTATTTCAGAATATAAAATTACGTTTTTGTTTATAGAGACTTTTAGTTTTTCAATAGCTTCCTTTTTTATCGTATGTGGCGCAAAAACAAATTTTATATTTTCTGAGGTGGAATTGATATAGCTAGTTAAAATAGCTTCATCTTCGGGCCAAGTGCTTCCCGCCACAAAGCAGAACTGATTTTGTTTAAATTTTTCCATAAAATAAAGCTTATTATCTTGTTCTACTATTTTTAAAACGCGATCAAATCGGGTATCACCACTTATGCTTACCTTATTTAAATGGATGCTATTCAGTAATTTTTTTGAGGCAGCATCTTGAACAAAAAAATGAGTAAATGCAGTGAGACTTTTTCTCATAAAACCACCATAAGATTTAAAGAATATTTGCTTTTCATTAAAAATTGCAGAAACAAGGAGCGTAGGGATATTTTTCTTTCTTAAAACGGAAAGGTAGTTAGGCCAAATTTCATATTTTATAAAAATCACCAATTTTGGATTTATTAAATTGACGAATCTTTGAGCATAGTCCAACGTATCTAATGGTAGGTATGTAACTAAATCAGCGCTTTTAGTGTTCTTTCTTACCTCATAGCCAGAGGGAGAGAAAAAAGTAACTAAAATGAAGTTATTTTTATAATCGTTTTTTAAACGCTCTATGATGGGTAAGCATTGTTCAAATTCCCCTAAAGAGGCGGTGTGGACCCAAATAAGGTCTGACTCATCGGAAATATTTTCTTCTAAATACCGAAAGACATTTTTTCTACCCTCAACAAATAGTTTCAGTTTCGGACTAAAAAAAGCGGCTATTTTTAAAAAAAAACCAGCAAAATATACCAAGCAATTATAAATAAAATACACTTTATTATTTCTTTTGGGCTAAATTACACTTCTTTGTAGAATTACACTGAACTGCTTTAAACTTTTTACATTTAAGCGAACCGGCCTCGCCGGCAGTTAATAATTAGAATTCTTTTGACCAATTGAAGCCTTTTTTGAGTTTCATAGGAGCCTTATGGAAAGGGAAAAAGACAAAAAGTGGGCGAAAAAGATCAATTTTTTGGCGAATGAAAAAAGTTTAAATCACTTCGCTAGTTGCTGAAGCTACTTTTTGTAATTTTACATTTCTAAAATATTATGATGCGAAAAATTCAAATGGTTGACTTAAATGGTCAATACGACGCTATTAAAGAGCAAATAAATTCCTCTTTTGAAACTATTTTAAAAACTTCAGCTTTTATAAACGGCCCAGAAGTACATAGTTTTGAAAAAGAATTAGAGGATTATTTGGGCGTAAATCATGTAATCCCCTGTGCCAATGGTACTGATGCTTTACAGATTGCCATGATGGGACTCAATTTACAACCTGGCGACGAAATAATTACAGCAGATTTTACCTTTGCCGCTACTGTTGAGGTTATTGCCTTATTACAGCTTACTCCGGTATTAGTTGATGTGAATCCGGATACCTTTAATATAGACATAAAAGCCATTAAAAAGGCAATTACACCAAAAACAAAAGCCATTATTCCAGTACATTTATTTGGTCAATGTGCAGATATGGAAGCTATTTTAGCATTGGCAGAAAAGCATAATTTGTATGTGATAGAAGATAACGCCCAAGCAATTGGCGCCAATTATACTTTTTCTAACGGAAAAAAACAACAAGCAGGTACTATCGGAAATGTAGGGGCAACTTCGTTTTTTCCATCAAAAAATTTAGGAGCTTACGGCGATGGTGGAGCTATCTTTACCAATGAACACGCTTTAGCTTATGCGCTTAAAGGAATAGTAAACCACGGAATGTATGAGCGGTACCACCATGATGTAGTAGGTGTAAATTCTCGTTTAGACAGTTTGCAAGCAGCAGTATTAAGAGCAAAATTGCCATTATTAAATGAATACAACGCAAAAAGAAGAGATGCTGCGAGAAAATACAATAAAGCGTTCAAAGATATTCCACATATTAAAACCCCAGTGACGGTTAATGGCTGCGTTGGTATATGTGATACTTGCGATTGCCATGTATTCCACCAATACACCTTAAAAATCACCAATGGTAAACGAGATGACTTGGTGAAATTTTTAGGTGAGAAAGAAATTCCTTGTGGGGTTTATTACCCCATTCCACTTCATAAACAAATAGCTTACGAAAATGATCGGTATGAGGATAAAGATTTTCCTGTAACGAATCAATTAGTAAAAGAAGTTATTTCGTTGCCTATGCACACAGAGCTCGACGACGAACAGATTGCCTATATTACTGACACCGTTATCGGTTTTATGAAAGAATAACCAAAAAAATAATATATTTTTGACTTGTAAAGTCATCGACTAAAACAACTATTTAAATGAAGGTATTGGTTACAGGAGGTTTAGGGTTCATAGGTTCTCATACCGTTGTTGAATTACAAAATCAAGGTTTTGAAGTTGTAATTATTGATGATTTATCAAATTCATCGGAAAAAGTATTGGAAGGTATTGTTGCCATTACCAGTAAAAAACCACTTTTTGAGAAAATAGATTTAAAAGAGAAATCTAAGGTAGAAGATTTCTTTAAAAAACATACAGATGTTCAAGGTGTAATACACTTTGCAGCATCAAAAGCCGTTGGAGAAAGTGTAGAAAAGCCGCTGTTATACTACGAGAACAACATAAGTACATTGGTGTATTTATTAAAAGAATTGTCTAAAAAAGATAAAGCAAACTTTATTTTTAGTTCTTCCTGCACCGTTTACGGTCAGGCAGATACCATGCCAATTACTGAAAATGCACCAGTGAAAGCAGCGGAATCTCCATACGGAAATACCAAACAAATCGGCGAAGAAATTATTTCAGAAACGTGTAAAGTTGCGCCAGGCTTAAGTGCCATTGCCTTGCGTTATTTTAACCCCATGGGAGCACATCCAAGTACCGAAATAGGAGAATTGCCCATTGGAGTACCACAAAATCTAGTGCCATTTATTACTCAAACGGGTGTAGGGTTGCGAGACCAGTTATCTGTTTTTGGTGATGATTACCCCACTTCTGACGGCACCTGTGTTAGGGATTATATTCATGTGGTCGATCTAGCAAAGGCACATGTAATTGCCTTAAAAAGATTGATTGATGGTAAAAATGAATCGAACTACGAAGTATTTAATCTTGGAACTGGAACTGGGAGCAGCGTTTTAGAGGTTATAAAGAGTTTCGAAAAAGTTTCTGGTAAAAAATTGAACTATAAAATAGTGGATAGAAGACCTGGGGATGTTATTTCGGCCTATGCAAATACTGAAAAAGCAAATAAAATATTAGGATGGAAAGCAGAATCGACTTTAGATGAAGCCATGAAATCTGCTTGGGATTGGGAAGTTAAGATTCGGGCTTAATTATTATTTTGCATATCCGTAATTATTCCTAATTTATGGAATTATTCCTATATTTGTTAAAATATAATTTTAAAGTTATGGATATATTTTCATTTTCGCTACATTTTACGGACGAAGAGTCCTGTGTTTTGCATTATAAAGGCCAAC